>NZ_JBNHGE010000061.1:0-12170 GCF_059090935.1 Arthrobacter sp. Y3223166
CCTCGCGCCTGCAGCTGCCGACGCCGCACCGGCGGCGCCGACGAGCACGCCCTGCTCGGCCGCGTCGTGCCCGGCGGCCAGCCGGTCTTCCACCGCCTTGATGGTCTTGCTGGATGTCACCAAATCCCAGCAAAAGGCGATGAAGGCGACGGTGAAGGCCATCGCACCGAGCAGGATGAACAGCTCGCTGTACTGGGCCATGGTCTGGTCAATCGTGGGCATGGGAAGAGATGTCCTTAGTGGTTGTCAACGCCGGCGGCGCTCTTGCTATTGTGCGCCCCGGGGGCGGCATCCGTCAGCCACTGGGTGCGGAAGAGTTTGCTGAGGGCGGCCGCTTCCGGGGCCAGCCGGTGGTCCTCGCCCCGGGCCAGCAGGCCCCATTCGACCATGGTGCGGCCGTCCTCGTGGGTGCCGGCCCGCACCCAGACGCGGCGGCGGCCGATGAACAGGGAGGCGCCCAGGCCGGCCAGGGCCAGCGAGGAGAACACAAGGGCACCGACCTTGCCGGGATCATGGTGGATGTCCAGCGCCGCATAGCGGACGAGGCCGTCGAACGTGACGCTGCCCATCCCGTTGGGCAGTTCCGCCGTTTCGTAGGCGGCGAGTTCGATGCCCCCGTCCTCCTGGTTGCGGTCGTTGAGGACGGTCAGCTCGGTCGTGTCCAGGACGTAGACGTTCTTGGGGTCGCCGTTGTCCAGGCCCAGGTCCCCGTAATAGGAGTTCAGGTACAACCGGGGGTTCATGGGATCGGGGTCGCTGCCGTAGGCCACCCCGTCTTCGCCCTCCATCGCGGTCGGGAGGAAGAACCCCACGAAGCCCAGCTGTTCCGGCTGCGCGTCCGGCGCCTTGATCACCAGCGTGGAGGTGTAGGCGCCGTCGTTCGGGATCGCGATGACGGGACCCTGGTGGGCGATGTTGCCCTCGCCGTCCCGGATGGTCACGACCGGCGCGTAGCCGTTGCCCATGAGGTACACGTTCGTTCCGCCGAGTGTCAGCGGGTGGTTGATTTTCAGCACCTGCTGCTCCTCGGGCGCCCCTGGCTCGGCGCGCACGGTCAGGGTGGCGGTGAAGTCGAGCGGCTGGCCGTAGTGGGTCGGTGATTCCCGGTCGAAGACCACATCGAACTCGTCGAGGCGCATGGAGAACGGCTCCAGCCGGTCCTCGGTGAACCCGGTTCCCGGATTGAAGCTGTCGTAGCCGATGAGCGAATTCACGAACGTTTCGCCCTCGACCAGGATCCGCTGGCCCGTGTAGCCGAACTGCCCGCCGATGGCGACGGACACCAGCACGCCGATCAGCGAGGTATGGAAGACCAGGTTGCCGATCTCCTTGGCGAAGCCGCGCTCCGCTCCCACGGAGGGCCGGTCGGTGTCCGCGTCGCGCACATCCACCCGGTACCCGCGGCGCTTCAGCAAGCGGGCGGCGTCCTCGACGGCGGAGCGGGCGGAAACGCCGGCGTCCGCGGGGACCGCCATGGACCCGTACTCGGGCAGCCGGGACAACCGGCGGGGAGTCCTGGGCGGCTGCGACCGCATGGCCTTGTAGTGCTGGATGGCGCGCGGGATGACGCAGCCGATCAGCGACAGGAAGAGCAGCAGGTAGATGGCCGAGAACCACACCGAGGAGTAGACGTCGAAGAGCTGGAAGCGGTCCAGCCACGGCCCGACCGCGGGATTGTCCGCAATGTACTGGGTCACGACGGCGGGGTTGGCGGGGCGCTGCGGGAACAGCGAGCCGGGCACCGCGGCCACGGCCAGCAGCAGCAGGAGGAACAGCGCGGTGCGCATGCTCGTCAGCTGGGTCCAGGCCCAGCGCAGCATGCCGGCGAGACCCAGCGCGGGGACGGCAACGTCGTCGCGGCCGCGGTTGCGTTTCCGGTCGTCGGCGGGCCTGCGGTCCTTCACGGTCCGGCCGCCGCGATCCGTCCCCGGTCCGGCCGCTGCGGGGGCATCGGCTTGGTCGTGGCGTCCAGCGCCTTCGGGTGTCTGACTCATCAGATCGGGAGCCTCACTTCATTTGCAAACCAGTCCTGCAATTGCGTCACCCAGTCTCCCCATAACCCGCTGGCCATCAGCAGGCCCAAAACCACCAGCATGGCGCCGCCGGCCCGCTGCAGGAACAACCGGTGCCGGCGGAAGAACGCCATGGCGCCCATCCCCCGCCGCACGCCGAGCGCGATCAGCAGGAACGGAACCCCCAGTCCCAGGCAGTACACGAAGGCCAGGAACGCACCCTTGGCCGCATCGGCGCCGCCCGAGTAGGCCAGCGCCTGCACGGCCGAGAAGGTGGGGCCGATACAGGGCGCCCAGCCCAGCCCGAACGTCATGCCGAGGACCGGTGCCCCCCACAGCCCGGCCGGCGGCCGCGACTGGATCTTGCGGTCCCGCTGGAAGTAGGACAGCCCGCCCATGAAGATGATGCCCATGGCGACGACGACGACGCCCAGCACCTGGGTGACCCAGCCGGCTTCGCTTCCCTTCAACCAGGCCCCGAGCTGGCCGAAGATCGCCCCGATGATCACGAAGACGATGGAAAAGCCCAACACGAACAAACCAATGCCGGCGAACATCCGGCCGCGGCGCTGGCGTTCAAGATCCACGCCGGTCAGGCCGGTGACGTAGCCCAGGTAGCCGGGCACCAGCGGCAGCACGCACGGGGACAGGAAGGAGACCAGCCCGGCCAACATGGCCACGGGGATTGCCAGCAGCACGGAGCCGTTGAGCACCGTGTCGCCGAAGGCGCCGCCCACAGTCATCGGCAGCGCGGCCGTCGCCCACCCCATTGCTAGGCGGCCACTGCGTCTTTAATCAGGGCCCGGAGCGTGCCCTTGTCCGCCACGCCCAGGATCCGGGCGGCGACGCGGCCCTCCTTGTCCAGCACCAGCGTGGTGGGGACGGCCTGCGGGGGCACGTAGGCGGTCATCGCCAGCAGGACGTCGCCGTTCTTGTCCATGAAGCTGGGGTACGTCACCCCGAAGTTGCGCTCGAAGGCCTCTGCCGTGGGGCGCTCGTCCCGGATGTTGACGCCGTAGAACCGGGCGCCGTCGGCGAATTCCTCGCTCAACGCCTGCAGGTCCGGAGCTTCCAGCCGGCAGGGCGCGCAGGAGGCGTACCAGAAGTTAAGGACCGTCACCTGACCGACCCAGTCGGCCGCATCGACGGTGGTGCCGTCGAAGAGCTTGGCGGTCAGCTGGACGGGTTCGCCGCGCGAGTCGGGCGCGTACTCGGTGACCGAGCCGTCGCCGGCGATGTAGTTCTTGTTGTCGCCGGCGTTGGCCTGCTGGGCCAACGGATCCTCGACGGAACACGCGGCGAGCGAGAGGGCGCCCAGCAGCCCCGCACCGACTTTGAACGCGGTACGGCGATTGAACGAACGGGGGTTATCGGCAGTCACAGTCACACTTTTCTTCGTGGGGTTGGGGGTGTCCCACTTCTACAACGCGTAGTAATTCTATTATGCTCCGGGCAGGTTCGCCGCACCGGGCAGGAGGTGGGCGCACGGCTCGGCGTAGCGCACCCCGGCGAGGCGGCCGCCGTCGAACTCCAGGGAAGTCACCGAGGCCAGCGTGCACTGGCGGCGGCGGGGATCATGCCAGAGCCGTTTGCCCTCGGCGGCCAGCCGGGTCACCCAGATGGGGAGCTGGTGGCTGACCAGGACCGCCTCGGCGCCCTCCCCGCCGCGTTCCACGGCTATCCGGCGGGCGTCGTCGATGGCCTCGCGCATCCGGGCGGCCTGCGCCGCGTACGGCTCCCCCCAGGACGGCCGGAAGGGATTGTAGAGGTGCGGCCAGTGCCGGGGCTGGTTCAGGTGCGAGCGGATGTCCGCCAGCCCCTCGAAGTGGTTCTCGGCTTCGATGATCCGCTCGTCGGTGACGATCTCGAGGCCGAGGGCCTTGGCGGTCGGGGCCGCGGTCTCCTGGGCCCGGGTCAACGGCGAGGCCACCAGGTAGCTGATCCTGGCGCCGTCGTCGCGGCGTTCGGAAAAGTAGCCGGCGGCACACTCGGCCATTTCCTGGCCCAGCGCGGACAGCCTGAAGCTCGGCAGCCTGCCGTAAAGCACGCGGCCGGGGTTGTGGACCTCGCCGTGGCGGAGCAGGTGGACGGTAGCTTCGGGCATGGGTACAAGTGTCTCAAACCGCCGGTGTTTGCCCAAAAGCCCCGCTGTCCGCCCGTGGGGGTGTAGTGTCTGGCCCCGCTGCCTGCCCGGGAAGAAAATCATCCTTCCGGCCGACCGCCGCGGCACTGGCCTGCATTGTAGTGTTGCCTTAACAGCTGCCAAGCACCTCTGCGGCCGGCGCGCAGGCCTGCCGGACCGAGGGCGACCCGTGTGGATGAGATGAAAAGGAACCGGCCATGAGCACCCCAGTAAACGAACCGAACCAGCCCGGTGACGGGGAGGGCCGGCCCGGAGGCCAGGAACAGCCCCGGTACGGGCAGAACCTGCCGCAATACGGCCAGAACGCGCCTCAGCAGCCCGGCTCGGAGCAGCCTCCCTACGGGCAAAACGCCCCGCAGTACGGGCAGAACCCGCCGCAGTCCGGACCCCAGTATGGACAACAGTACGGGCAGCAGCCGTACGGCCAGGGCCAGCAGGGACAGCCCCCGTACGGCCAGCAGTACGGGCAGTCCCCGTACGGCTACCAGAACGCCGTGCCCGGCCAGTACGGCTACCCCGGCGGGCAGGCGCAGACCGCCGCCAAACCCACGGCGCCGCGCGAGGTCGTCATTGCCTTCTGGTTGATCATTGCTGCCGCCGTGCTGACCGCCATTGAAATGCTGACGGAACTGGCGAACCTGGACGGCACCATGGCGATGGTGCTCAACGACCCGTCGGTCCGCGAAGCCCTGGGCGAGCAGGGCGGCCAGTTCTCCGACGCCGAGCTGGCGGAAATGATGAGGGGTACGGCAGGAGTGTTCATCGTCATCACCGCGGTGATCGCCGTCGGGCTGTACCTGATGGTGGCCTTCGGCGTGAAGGCGGGCAAGAACTGGGCCCGCATCACCGGCGCGGTGTTCGCCGCGCTCTCGCTGTTCGGACTCTTCAACATCTGGTTCGGCACCTTGTCCGTGCTGCTGGGCATCGCGGCGATCGTGCTGCTGTTCCTGCCGGCGTCGAACAGGTTCTTCCAGGCCACCAAGGCGCACAAGTTCGGCGTCTACGGCCGCTGACCGGGAGCGGGTTCCGGCCGCCTGACGGCCGGAACCCGGCGGGGCGCAGCAGTGTTCAGCCGTGCTCCGTCGCCTGCGCCCGTTGCGCGTGGTACGCCAGGATCTGCAGTTCGGTGGCCATGTCCACCTTGCGCAACTGCACGGATGCCGGAACCTGCAACACCGCCGGCGCGAAGCTGAGAATGCTCGTGACGCCGGCTTCGACGAGCCGGTCGCAGAGCCCCTGGGCCGCACCGGCGGGCACGGCCAGGACCGCCATGTTGGTGCCGGTCTGGCGCAGGATAAGTTCCAAGTCACCGATCGGGCTGACGCGCATCCCGGAGACCTCCGACCCGACGACCTGCGGATCCGCGTCGAAGAGCGCCACGACTCCGAAGCCCTTGGTGGTGAATCCGGAGTAGCCGGCCAGGGCCCGGCCCAGGTTGCCGATGCCGACAATCGCGACTTTCCAGTCCTGGGTGAGCCCCAGGGCCGCGGCAATCTCCTGGCCGACCAGCCGCACGTCGTAGCCCACGCCGCGGGTACCGAACGACCCGAGGTAGGAAAGGTCCTTGCGCAGGGTGGGCGGGCTCACGCCGGCGGCCTCGGCCAGTTGCTCGGACGATATGCGTTCCGTACCCTCGGACACCAGCGAATTCAGGGCCCGGAGGTAGATGGTCAGGCGTGCGAGCGCGGCCGGCGGGATCTCGTGGCCGGATGGCTTGGCAGCCTCGGTATCCGGGAGGTGGGTCACTGTTGTCGCTCCGATGCCTGCTGCGGGGCTCCGGCCGTGCCGTTTCCAGCCGTTCCGGGTCCTGGGTGCCGCCGGCGGCTGTCCAACCGCAGGCTTGTGTCCCCCCAAGATTAAGCTCCCCCGCGCCGCTCTCCAACTCCTGTGACGCCGGCCGGGCCGCCCCGGACTACTGTGTGAGCAGCCGTCGCAGCCGGTCCGGATCGATGTGCCAGAAGTCCCGCTGGACGCCGTCGATCATGACCACGGGGATCTCCTCGGCGAAGCGCCGTTCGAGCTCGGGGTCCTCGAGGATGTTCTTCTCTTCCCAGGCGAGACCGAGCTCCCCCGCAACGCCCCCGACGGTCTCCCGTGCCGCCTGGCACAGATGGCAGCCGGGTTTGGTCAGCAGCACCAGTTCGTGCCCGGGGCGCGTGTCGGATCCACTCATGCCTTCCACGGTAGCGGCCGGTGGCGCTGAACGGACAATCTCCGGCGCCTCGTTAGACTCGAAGCATGCCCAAGACCGCCGCCGGCCATGCACAGCGCGCCTCGGTCTCCACGGACCCGGGGACGGAAGCGGCATTTTTCGACGTCGACAACACCCTGATGCGCGGCGCCAGCCTGTTCCACGTGGCCCGCAAGATGTACCAGAGCGGCGCCTTCCGGATGCGCGACGCTGCCGGTTTCGGCTTCAAACAGGCCCGCTTCCTGATGCGGGGTGAGAACCTCAAGGACATCCAGTCGATCCGCGACACGGCACTGGCCCTTGCCACCGGCCTGCTGAGCGACGACGTCAAACAACTGGGCGACGAGGTCTACGACGAAGTCATCGCCTCCAAGATCTGGCCCGGAACCAGGGCCCTGGCGGACCAACACCTGCGGGTGGGCCGCAAGGTCTGGCTGGTCACGGCCACGCCGGTTGAAGTGGCCGCCGTCATCGCCGACCGGCTGGGCCTGACGGGCGCCCTGGGCACGGTGGGTGAAACCGAAGACGGTGCCTACACCGGACGACTCATCGGGGACATCCTGCACGGGCCGGCCAAGGCTGTCGCGGTCGAGGAGTTGGCCATCCGCCAAGGCATGGACCTGGCGCGTTGCTGGGCCTACAGCGACTCCTACAACGACGTCCCGCTGCTGACCCTGGTGGGCAACCCGGTGGCGATCAACCCGGACGCCAGGCTGCGCCGGCACGCCCGGGAGAACAACTGGCCGGTCTACGACTACAGGAGCGGCCGGCGGGCGGCCACCTTGGGTCTCAAGGCCGCCACCGGTGCCGGCGCGGTCTACGGTCTCTGGCGCGGGGTCAACAGATTCCGGCGACCGGCGGCGTAACGGCCGGACCCACGCCGGCGGGGATGAAAACCGGTTAACGGCACAAGGCCCGCCAGTTTCCTGGCGGGCCTTGGAAGAAAAGGGAACCGGTTGTCGGTCCTACTTCTTGTTGCGGCGCTGGTGACGGGTCTTGCGAAGCAGCTTACGGTGCTTCTTCTTGGCCATACGCTTGCGGCGCTTCTTGATAACTGAACCCACGAGTCCCTCATTCACTGATAGTTTCGTCAGCTGCCGGTGCCCGGCGGGGCACACGTCAACTCACGGTTTTCGACGATGACGTAAAACGTTCCTTAACAGGGTACCGCCTCCGCGCCCCCCGCTTTGACCGTCGGACGGCAGCCGGCCCGCTCCGGAGCGTCAGGCCGTCCCGGTCTCCCGGTCGATCACGGCGCCGCGCAGGTACTCCTCCACGGCCGATTCGGGCACCCGATAGGAACGTCCAAAGCGCACGGCGGGCATCTCGCCCGAATGCACCAAGCGGTAAACGGTCATCTTGGACACGCGCATGACCGCGGCCACTTCCGACACCGTCAAGAAGCGCACACTCGAGAAATTGTTCTCGTCAGCCATTACGCACTGTTCCTTTACTGTAAGCAACACCGGCGGCGTGCCGCCTTGCCCCGCCCCAACAACCGTCTTCCTAGATACTTTAGAGGCTGTTGTGGCAAAAGTGAAAGTGCACACTGTAGCTTAAGCATTTTAACCAAGCACGGCCTTTTACCCTCGGGCCGCTTTCGTGGCGCGGTTCCCCGCGGCCGACGCCAGCTGGGCCAGCACATCCGCCGTGACGTCCCACTCCATGCAGGCATCCGTGACACTCTGCCCGTAAACCAACGCCGCTCCCCCGCCGTCCTGGGACACCTCCAGTTTCTGTGCCCCGCCCACCAGGAAGCTCTCCAGCATCAGGCCGGCGATGGCGCTGCCGCCAGCTTCGACCTGCGCGGCGATCTCCAGCGCCACCTCGGCCTGGCGGTGGTGGCTCTTGCCACTGTTGGCGTGGCTGGCGTCCACGATCAGCCGCGGATTCAGGCCGGCTTCGGCCAGCGCCGCGGACGCGGCCGCCACCTCCTGGGCTCCGTAGTTCGGGCCGCTGGCGCCGCCGCGCAGGATCACGTGGGTGTCGGGGTTGCCGTTGGTGGAGACCAGCGCCGCCCGTCCCTCGCCGTCGATCCCCAGGAACACCTGTGCCGCGGCCGCAGCGTGGCAGGCGTCGAGCGCAACCTGCAGCCCGCCGTCCGTGCCGTTCTTGAAACCCACCGGCATGGAGAGCCCCGAGACCAACTGGCGGTGGATCTGGCTTTCGGTGGTGCGCGCACCGATCGCTCCCCAGCTGACCAGGTCCGCCAGGTACTGCGGGCTGATCGGTTCCAGGAACTCCGTGGCCACCGGCAGGCCGAGCTCCGCCACCTCCAGCAGGAACGTCCGCGCCAGCCGCAGGCCAGCGGCGATGTCATGGGAGCCGTCCAGCCGCGGGTCGTTGATCAGCCCCTTCCAGCCCACCGTGGTCCGCGGTTTCTCGAAGTACGTGCGCATCACGATCAGCAGCTCTTCGCGGTGCTCACGTGCCACCTGCGCCAGGCGGCGCGCGTAGTCCAGGCCCGCCGCGGTGTCGTGGATCGAGCACGGTCCCACGATCACCAGGAGCCGGTCGTCCACCCCGTCCATGACCGCCCGGATGTCCTCCCGGCCGCGGGCGACGACGGCGGCGGCCTCGGCGGTCAGGGGCTGTTCCTGCAGCACCTCGCCCGGTGACGGCAGCGGGCTGAAGCCGCCCACCCGCAGGTTGTTCGTGCTGCGCGGCGAGGCCGGGTCGGCGGCTGCGACGCCGGCCGGCGTCGGCGCTTCGGTTTCCAAGAGCTGGTTGGCTGCTGAATTCATGGTCGGTGTCCCGTCTGTTGGCGGCGGGACTTCGCTACAGAACCCGCCGGAGAAATGGCGAAGGGCAGAGAATCATCTCTGCCCTGTTGGCTCTGAAGGTTGGTATGCGTAGGCGCTAGGCGGTTACGTCAGGCCCCTCCAGAGCCAACGCAAAATACGCATACCAACGAGTCGTCATACCCGGAACTGTACGCCCGGTCCGCGGGGGAAGGAAAACGCGGGCCCGGGACATGACAGATTATGACGACGGCGGGGCGCCGGCTTCTGCATCCGTAGGTGTGGGGCGCCGGCCGCTCAGGCCAGGCCGGCCAGCACGTCGATGCCGAAGACCGGTTCCCGGTCCAGCGGGCGGAGGTCTGCGATCCCGTGCGGTTCCAGTGCGGCGGCGAGCGAGCGTTGGAACCGCGGGACGTTCATGCCCAGCCCGCCGCCGAGCACCACCGGGCCGCCCATGCCCAGCCGCCGGGCGACCAGGGCAATCTGGCTGGCCAGGTCGGCGGCCGCGCGGTCGACGATCGCCTCTGCCGCCGGATCGGCGCCGTCGGCGGCGGCCACCACCAGGCGGGACTTGCCCGCCCAAAACCGCCGGTCGGTTTTCGCCGAGTGGAACAGCGCTATCAGCTCGGCCGGCTCCTGCAGCCCGCAGTCGTCCAGCAGCAGGTCCGTGAGCCGGTCCCGCCGCAGGCCCGCATCCAGGCGGGCGAGTGCGTGCCGGACGGCTTCCCGCCCCAGCCAGTAGCCGCTGCCCTCATCGCCCAACAGGTGCCCCCAGCCGCCGGCGCGGACCTCAAGCCCGGCCTCGTTGATGCCCCACACGGACGATCCGGTTCCGGCGACCACGCCGATCCCGGTGCGGAGGCGTCCGGCGGCGAGCACCAGGCGGGTGTCGTGGACAACATGGACGACCGCCCCGTGGGCCAGCGGGGCGATCAGGGCGCGCAGCGCCGCGGCGTCGCCCTCGGTGTCGATTCCGCCCGCCCCTGCGTAGACCGCCGTGATCCCGGTCGCGCCGAGCCGGCCGAAGACCTCGGCGAGGGCCGCGGCGGCCTGGGCGGGGCTGGCGTTCTGCACGTTGGCGCTGCCCGCCGTGGCTTCGGCGACCGGCAAGCCGTCGTCCAGCCGGATGCCGTGTGTCTTGCTGCCGCCGATGTCCAGCCCGATGAGTCTTTGCACCATGGGGTGAGCTTACTCGGGGCGTCCCGCCGCCGCGGAGGCCGGGCCGGAACGTCCGTCAAGCCTGCCCGGACCCGCGGGATGACCCGCACACCACCAGAACGAAACGGTGCCCGCCGTGGCGGGCACCGTCGTCGTCATCAGTGCTTGGCTGTGTGGGCTGCCTTAGATGAGGCCCAGGGCGAGCATGGCGTCGGCTACCTTTTTGAAGCCGGAGATGTTCGCGCCCGCCACGTAGTTGCCGGGCATGCCGTATTCCTCGGCGGTCTCGGCGCAGCGGTCGTGGATGCCGACCATGATGTCCGTCAGGCGCTGCTCCGTGTACTCGAAGGTCCAGGCGTCGCGGCTGGCGTTCTGCTGCATCTCCAGGGCGGAGGTGGCCACGCCGCCGGCATTCGCGGCCTTGCCCGGGCCGAACAGCAGGCCCGCGTCCTGGAAGATGGAGGCGGCTTCGCTCGTGCACGGCATGTTGGCGCCCTCGGCGACGGCGACCAGCCCGGACTCCACCAGGCGCCGGGCGGATTTCTCGTCCAGCTCGTTCTGGGTGGCGCACGGCAGCGCCACGGTGCAGTCGACGTCCCAGATGTTGCCGTCGGCCACGTAGTGCACGGCAGAGCCGCGGCGCTCGGCGTACTCCGAAATGCGGCCCCGCTCGACTTCCTTGATCTGGCGCAGCAGTTCGACGTCGATGCCGGCCTCGTCGACGATGTAGCCGCCGGAGTCGGAGGCGGTGACGACCGTGGCGCCGAGTTCCTGCGCCTTTTCGACGGCGTTGATGGCCACGTTGCCGGAGCCGGAGATGGCCACGCGCTGCCCGTCCAGGCTCTGCCCGCGGGTTTTGAGCATTTCCTGCGCGAACAGCACCGCGCCGTACCCGGTGGCTTCCGGGCGGACCAGCGAGCCGCCCCAGCCGATGCCCTTGCCGGTGAGGACGCCTGACTCGTAGCGGTTGGTGATGCGCTTGTACTGGCCGAACAGGTAGCCGATTTCGCGGGTGCCCACGCCCATGTCCCCGGCCGGAACGTCGGTGTATTCGCCGATGTGGCGGTAGAGCTCCGTCATGAAGGACTGGCAGAAGCGCATGACCTCGCCGTCGGACCGGCCGCGCGGATCGAAGTCGGACCCGCCCTTGCCGCCGCCGATGGGCATGCCGGTCAAGGCATTCTTGAAGATCTGCTCGAAGCCCAGGAACTTGATGATGCCCAGGTAGACCGAGGGGTGGAAGCGCAGGCCGCCCTTGTAGGGGCCAAGCGCGGAGTTGAACTCCACGCGGAAGCCGCGGTTGATCTGGACGTTGCCGGCGTCGTCCACCCAGGGCACGCGGAAGATGATCTGGCGTTCGGGCTCGCAGATGCGCTGCAGGATGGCGGCGTCGGAATATTCGGGGTGCCGGGCGGACAGCGGCTCGAGGGTTTCGAAGACTTCGGTGACGGCCTGGTGGAATTCCGTTTCGCCTGGATTGCGCCGGAAGACTTCGTCGCGGACTTCAAGCAGGTGGGCATCCATGGGTGCGTCCCTTCACTAGCTGACGTATGGGGGCACTCAGGTTGCTGCGGGCCCTCACACAGAAAACCATAAGAAGCGGGATCTAAGAAACACACCTGACACATCGCCGAACCGCCTCGTAACGCGCCGGACGGCGGTACAGTTGGCCGGTTTGTCGCACTGCGCCGGGCAGTTCCGGCACCGCTGGGCGCGGTGGCGGGGCGGAAAGTGCCGGCCGTCACGGGCGAACGCGCCCGCCCGTCGGGGCCCGAATGTGCGGCTCCTCACGCCCCGGGGCCCTCCGCGTCCCGCATGGGTGGCCCCTCTGGTACTCCGCCGGGCTGCCGCCTCGTGCGCCGCCGGGCTGCCGCCGGGCGTCGTCTGAGTCCAGGCCGGGCTGCCGCGCGCAACGGCTCCGGGGT
>NZ_JBNHGE010000062.1:0-12163 GCF_059090935.1 Arthrobacter sp. Y3223166
GCCTGCGGGGCCCTGGCCTGCGGGGCCTTGGCCTGCGGGCTGCTCCCCTGCCGGGTGTTCCCCGGCGGCTATCGCGGCGTCGGGCGCCGTGGCCGCGGGGGAAGCGGCGGAGGCATCGCCGTCGTTGTTGGTGCCGGTAGGTGCCGCTGCGGGCAGTTCAACGCCCAACTGGTCCTGCGACGGTGCGGACACAGTGGGCTTGCGGCGGGGCCGCGGCGGTTTCTTGGCTGGTACCTCCGGCGCGTCGACCGGAGAGGAGGTAGCGGGAATTACCTGTTCATTGTCCATTTAAAGTTGTGCTCCAACCCTTGCGGCACCGGCCACATCCCGGTGCCCTTGGGGGCATGTAGCCGGGTATCCGGGTGCCTTGGGCTGCCCGACACCGAAAGTCGTCTTGGTATCACCCGAGCTCGCGCCATCACGTGGGGCGCGGCACACCCGGGGACCAGCGGCGCTTTTCCGTCTGCCGTAACCTTCTCTTCACCGGCAGGGCCGCCCGGCGGATTCCCAGCGCCCATCCGGATTGATGGGCTCCTTGTTCGGGAAGCGTCGCCGACGGACCTGGAAGCCTGTCGCTGGACCAACAGCAGCATGTGGGGCTGCTATTAGCCACGATCATTCTCTCACACCGGGTGCGATTTAGTGAGTAATGGGCGTTCTCTCCGGCGTAGAATCGAGCCATATGCCCCCTAGCCCGAGGAACACGGTGCAGACCCACGCGCAGACCTCCACATCCCCGGCCGCGCCAGCGCCCGGCCAACTCCCGGACAGCGGGGTTCCCGGCGTTGCCCGGGAGAAACCCTTCGCGTGGCTGCTGCTGGCCACCGGTGTTGTCGGCTGGATCATGTCCGGCATCCTGGTCCTGGAGCGGCTGGCGACCTACGAAAATCCGGGCCATGTGACCAGCTGTGACATCAACCCGTGGGTCTCCTGCGGCAAGGTGTTCCTGCACTGGCAGGCCGGGCTTTTCGGCTTCCCCAACCCGCTGATCGGGATCGTCGCCTTCGCGGTTCCCATCACGACGGCGGTGGCGATCCTTGCGGGGGCGCGGTTCCGCCGGTGGTACTGGATGGGACTGCAGGCCGGCGTCACGCTGGGCTTCGTCTTTGTCGTCTGGTTGTGGAGCCAGGCGCTCTACGACATCCACATCCTGTGCCTGTACTGCATGGGCGTGTGGGCCGCCATGATCCCGATGCTGGTGCACACGACGGCGCGGAACCTGGCGCACGGCGTGATCAAGGCGCCGGCGGCGGTGGTCCGGTTCGCCGGCAGCTGGGCCTGGACCCTGACCGCCCTGCTGTGGATCGTGACCGCCGGGACGATCTTCCTGGCCTTCATCGACGCCTTCCTGGGCTGACCGGAATCGTCTTCCTGAGCTCTTGGGACAGCTTGGACTCGCCGCGATTGCCTTCCCGGGCTGAACCCGAATAAACCAGAGGCCGCGTCCCCGTCGGGGGCCGCGGCCTCTGCTGCTTCAGGGGTCTAGGAGAACCAGATCCCGATCTCGCGCGCGGCGGACTCGGGCGAGTCGGAGCCGTGCACGAGGTTTTGCTGCACCTTCACGCCCCAGTCGCGGCCAAAGTCGCCGCGGATCGTCCCGGGGGCCGCGGTGGTGGGGTCGGTGGTGCCGGCCAGCGACCGGAAGCCCTCGATCACCCGGTGCCCCTCGAACACGGCGGCGGCGACCGGGCCGGAGAGCATGAACTCGACCAGCGGCTCGTAGAACGGCTTGCCGACATGCTCTTCGTAATGCTGTTCCAGCAGTTCGCGGGTGGCGTTGACCAGCTTCAGTTCGACCAGCGTGTAGCCCTTGGCCTCTATGCGGGCCAGGATGCTGCCCGTGAGACCGCGGGACACGCCGTCGGGCTTGACCAGTACCAGTGTGCGTTCAACGCTCACAATTTCTCCTCATTCGCTTCACGATTAGCTCCGAAAACCCCGTTCAATCCTAACGGGACGCGCGGGCAGCGCAGGTCAGCGCCCGGCGTCGTCCGCAGCGCCGGCCTCCGGGCCGTCGGCGGTTCCCTCCGCGGCACCGGCCGCGGTGCCGGCCCCCGGGCCATGCCGGCGTTCCCATTCCGCCTGTTCCGCGTCGCGCTGCGCGTTCTCACGGTCCAGCCGGCCGCCCGTGCGCACGGCGTACAACCAGGACAGCGCGAACAGCCCGCTGACGACGAACATCACCGGTTCGACGATGCCGGTGGCGATCAGGAGCACCTGCATCGCCCAGCCGATGGCGTAGCCGGACGGGCGGCGGAGCAGGGCACAGCAGAGCACGAGCAGGACGCTCAGGCCGATCCCGAGCCCGAGGATCAGCGCCGGCGGCACGTCGTCCCGGTAGAGCCCGAACACCACCAGCGTGGCGAAGAAGGCGACGAAGGCTTCCAGCAGCAGCACGGTGGAGGCGAACATCGTCTTGATCGAGCGCCGTTTCTTCGGCATGTCCGGACGCCACTCGCGCTGGGCTTTGGTCAGTTTGGCCATGGATCTTGTTACTTTCCTAGCAGGATGCGGGCGTCGGCGACCAGGGTGATGGACCCGGTGATCAGCACGCCGCCGGCGAGGTCGTTGTCGGCTTCGGCCCGCCCGACGGCCCATTCGATCGCGTCGTCGAGCCGGGGCGCGATGTGCACGGCGTCCTCGGGGAAACCGGCGGCCATGGCATCCTCGGCCAACTGCTCGGCGGGAATGGCCCGCGGTGAGTTGGACTCGGTGACGCAGATTTCGTCGGTGAGGTCGCTGAGCTGCTCGCGCAGCTGGGTCAGCAGGCCGACGGCGTCCTTTTCCTGCAGGACGCCGACCACCGGGATGAGCTTCGTGAAGTTGAACGCCTCCAGGATGGCCTGCGCGCTGGCCTTCATCCCGTCGGGGTTGTGGGCGGCATCCACGATGATCGTCGGCGCTGTGCGCACTACTTCCAGCCGGCCCGGCGAGGTCACCTCCAGGAACGCCTCGCGCAGGACTTCCACGTTGAGTTCCTTTTCGCCGCCGCCGAGGAACGCTTCCAGCGCGGCCACGGCGACCGCCGCGTTCTGGGCCTGGTGCGCGCCGTGCAGGGGCAGCAGCAGGTCCTGGTAGCGGCCTGCCAGCCCGTTGATGGTCAGCTGCTGGCCGCCGACGGCGACCTTGCGGGACTCGACCCCGAACTCCACGCCTTCGAAGCGGAAGGGCACCTGAAGGTCCCGCGCCTGTTCCAGCAGCACCTGTGCTGCGTCCAGTGGCTGGGCCGCGCTGACCAGGTAGCCGCCGCGCTTGATGATCCCGGCCTTCTCCCGGGCAATGTCCTCGGTGGTGTCGCCGAGCAGGTCGGTGTGGTCCAGCGAGATCGGGGTGATCACCGAGACCTGGCCGTCCACCACGTTCGTGGCGTCGGTGATGCCGCCCAGGCCAACCTCGATCACCGCCACCTCCACCGGCTCGTCGGCGAAGATGGCGATGGCCAGGATGGTCACGCACTCGAAGTAGGTCAACCGGGGCGCGCCCTCGGCGTCCAATTCCTGGTCGACGATTTCCAGGTACGGCCGGATTTCGTCCCAGACCCGCACGAACGTCTCGTCGGCAACGGGCTCCCCGTCGATGCTGATCCGTTCGGTCACCTTGGACAGGTGCGGGCTGGTGTAGCGGCCCGTCCGCAGTCCGTGCGCCCGCAGCCCGGCCTCGATGATCCGGGCCGTGGACGTCTTGCCGTTCGTGCCGGTCAGGTGGATGCTGGCGAAGGCCTTGTTCGGTTCGCCGAGGATGTCCATCGCCCGGAACAGCGGTTCCATGCGCGGTTCCATCTTGTTTTCCGGGGCGCGGCCCAGCAGTTCCGCGTAGACGCTCTCGACGCCGAATTCATCACTCATGGTTTGGTGCCCCCTTCAGGATCCGGCTTTTTCCACGGACACGGCGTCGCCGTCCCCGGCCACCAGGACCAGGTCCACGGTGAGGGTTTCCTGCGAGACCAGCCCCTGGTGCAGGGTCAGCGCGTCCAGGACGGACTGGTCCGCCGTCACCGTGGTGCGGATGCGGTCGCTGACCACCAGTCCGGCATCCTTGCGTGCCTGCTGGATGGTGCGCACGTAGTCGCGGGCCACGCCTTCGGCCTCCAGTTCGGCGGTCACGGTGGTATCCAGCACCAGGAACCCGCCGCCGGGCAGCATGGTGACCGCCGCGCCGGCCGCGGCGTCCCCGGACACGACGGTTTCCAGGGAGTACTCCGACGGCTCGAGCAGCAGTCCCCCGGCGGTGACGGCACCGGCGTCGTCCACCGACCAGTCACCGGACTTGGCGGCCTTGATGGCCTGCTGCACGTTCTTGCCCAGCCGCGGGCCGGCCGCACGGGCGTTGACCACCAGCTTCTGCGAGATGCCGAACTCTTCCGGGGCGGCGTCGGCGGCGTCGATCAGCCGGACCGACTTGATGTTCAGCTCGTCCTGGATCATCACGGCGTACTGGCCGGAGAGCCGCTCGGCGCCCGGCACCACCACGGTCAGCGAGGCCAGCGGCAGCCGCACGCGCAGGTTCGCGGCCTTGCGCAGGCTCGAGCCGGAGGAGCAGATCTGCCGGGTGGTGTCCATCAGTTCCACGAGTTCGGACAGCTGCGGGAACTCGCCGGCGTCGGGCAGGTCGGTCAGGTGGACGGAACGCCCGCCGGTCAGCCCGCGCCAGATCTCCTCGGTGACCAGCGGCAGCAGCGGAGCGGCCACGCGGCAGACTGCCTCCAGCGCGGTGTAGAGCACGTCGAACGCGTCGCGGTCCTCGTCGAAGAACCTCTGGCGGGAGCGGCGGACGTACCAGTTTGTCAGGGTGTCCAGGTACTCGCGCAGCGCGTCGCAGGCGCCGGAAACATCGTAGGCATCGAGCGCGGCCGTCATGTCGCGGACCAGGTCCCCGGTGTTGGCCAGGATGAACTGGTCCAGGGACTCCATGCCCTTGATCCGTTCGGTATCGCCGAGGACGGAGACGGCCTCATGGCCTGCCCCGTTGTTCGCGGAGTTGGTGTAGAGCTTGAAGAAGTGCCACACGTTCCATAGCGGCAGCATCACCTGGCGGACGCCGTCGCGGATGCCCTGCTCGGTGACGATCAGGTTGCCGCCGCGCAGGATCGGGGAGGCCATCAGGAACCAGCGCATGGCGTCGGAGCCGTCGCGGTCCAGGACTTCGGACACGTCCGGGTAGTTGCGCAGGCTCTTGGACATCTTCTGCCCGTCGGAGCCGAGCACGATGCCGTGGCTGATCACGTTGCGGAAGGCCGGGCGGTCGAACAGCGCGGTCGCGAGCACGTGCATGGTGTAGAACCAGCCACGGGTCTGGCCGATGTATTCCACAATGAAGTCGGCCGGGTTGTGGCTGTCGAACCAGTCCTTGTTCTCCATCGGGTAGTGCACCTGGGCGTAGGGCATCGAACCGGAGTCGAACCAGACGTCGAGCACGTCCTCCACACGGCGCATCATGGACTGGCCGGTCGGGTCGTCCGGGTTGGGCCGGACCAGCTCATCGATGTACGGGCGGTGCAGGTCGACCTCGCCGTCGTGGTTGCGCGGCAGGGTGCCGAACGCTTCCTCCAGCTCGGCCAGCGAGCCGTACACCTCGCGGCGCGGGTAGTCCGGGTTGTCCGATTCCCACACCGGGATGGGCGAGCCCCAGAAGCGGTTGCGGCTGATGGACCAGTCGCGGGCGTTCTCCAGCCACTTGCCGAACTGGCCGTCCTTGACGTTTTCCGGGATCCAGTTGATCTGCTGGTTCAGCTCGACCATGCGGTCCTTGAACTTGGTGACCTCCACGTACCAGGAGGAGATGGCGCGGTAGATCAGCGGCGTGCGGCAGCGCCAGCAATGCGGGTAGCTGTGCTCGTAGCTGGCCTGGCGGACCAGCCGGCCGTCGGCCTTCAGCACCCGGGTGATCGGCTTGTTCGCCTCGAACACCTGCACGCCGGCGATCTCGGCCAGCGGGCCCTCGGCGAAATAGGGCAGGAACTTGGCGCCCTCGTCCACGGAGACAATCACGGGGATGCCGTTGTCTTCGCAGACCTTCTGGTCGTCTTCGCCGAACGCCGGCGCCTGGTGGACTAAGCCCGTGCCGTCGGTGGTGGTCACGTAGTCGGCCACGACGATCTGCCACGCGTTGCCGGTGCCCCACTTCGCGGCGTCCGCGTAGTGGTCCCAGAGCGGCTCGTAGCGCAGCCCGGCCAGCTGGGCCCCCACGTACCGGGCCGCCACCGCCTCGGTGGCGGCAGCGGCGTCGTCGTACCCCAGGTCCTTGGCGTAGGAGCCGAGCAGGTCCTCCGCCACCAGGAACTTCTCCCCCGCGGCCTGCGTCCCGTTGGGGCCGGCCGGCAGCACCGCGTAGCTGATCTCGGGCCCGACGGCGAGGGCTGCGTTGGTGGGCAGCGTCCACGGCGTGGTGGTCCAGGCGAGCGCGTTGACGCCGGCTAGCTCCGCCGCCAGCGCGTTGTCCGACCCGTCGGCGCGGATCGGGAAGGTGACCGTGACCGTCTGGTCCTGGCGCATCTTGTAGACGTCGTCGTCCATCCGCAGCTCGTGGTTGGACAGCGGAGTCTCGTCCCGCCAGCAGTACGGCAGCACGCGGAAGCCCTGGTAGGTCAGGCCCTTTTCGTGCAGCTGCTTGAAGGCCCAGAGGACCGACTCCATGTACTCGACGTTGAGCGTCTTGTAGTCGTTCTCGAAATCCACCCAGCGGGCCTGGCGGGTGACGTAGTTCTGCCATTCGTCGGCGTACTTCATCACGGAGGTGCGGCAGGCGTCGTTGAACTTGTCGATGCCCATGGACAGGATCTGCTGCTTGTCCGTCATGCCCAGCTGCTTCATGGCTTCCAGCTCGGCCGGCAGCCCGTGCGTGTCCCAACCGAAGCGGCGCTCCACCTTGTGGCCGCGCTGGGTCTGGTAACGGGCAACCAGGTCCTTGACGTACCCGGTGAGCAGGTGGCCGTAGTGCGGCAGGCCGTTGGCGAAGGGCGGGCCGTCATAGAAGACGAACTCGTTGCTGCCGTCGCTGCCGGCGTCGCGGGCATCGACGGAGGCCTGGAAGGTGCCGTCCTGCTGCCAGTATTTGAGCACCAGCTCCTCGATCTCGGGGAACTTAGGCGAGCTCTCGGCAGCGGCAGCGCCGGCGGTGGAAGCCTTGGGATAGATCTGTGGCATGTTCGTCATCCTGGAAAGACAGCTCGGCAAGTGTGGGTACTTCTGCGAGGACGTGCCCTGCTCCGGTGCCTCCGGTGCGGCTGGAAAAGCCTCACCGTGCTGCCGGGGCGGAACCCGCGGTACCACCTCACTTGCTGGCCTGATGCGCCGGAACCGGTGCAAAGGGACAGCCACTCATTCGCTGCTGTGACGGGCATACCCGTCCGGTTCTACTGGGCCCAGGATGTTGGCCTGGGCTGTTCTTCCGGAAGCTCACCGGTGATGGCCGGGTCAGCGCTGATGACTCAAGTTTACGGCCCTGGCGGCGCGGCTGTCGAAACGCGGGCGAAATACGTGCTGGAGATGAGACCGTCCACTCCCTGCGTGGCAAACATCTTCATGCCCAGGGAGCCTACTTCTTAGCGCCGACGCATGCGTTCAGATCTTGATGGGCGGGATTGTTAGAATGGCGCTTCATTGCCGCCAGCCTTCTTCAGTTCCGCCAGGAGCTTCCCAAATATCTGCGGGGCGCCTTTCGCTGAACGGAATGCGAGATTCCGCAGTTCAACGAGTCTCTCGCCGGCAGTCCAGTCCCGATCTTCACTTACAGGCTCTGATTCGAGTCTCGCGATTTCTGTGGTGACATCATTCTCACGGATCCTGACACCCAAGAAGTAAGGGATTCGGCCGTCCTCGTCCACAGATCCGATCTCGTATGAGCTGTCTCCGACGACGGCTATCGCACTATCATCCTGCTCCGACCAATTCAGGACATTGGAGCGAGTTGCTGCCATGAGCTCCGTCACGAGCTGCATCCACTCATCTTCTTCGAACATCAGGGTCCTCCTGCAACTTGTAGCGTATCTGGGCAACGACACCCGCCAATTCACTGGACAGCTTTCCTATTTCTGCCGAAATAGCCTTAGCTGTGCGGGCGACGTCTGGATTTTGCTTGCCAGCAAGCGATTGCTTAACGTCGAGCGCTCGACCACCTGCGACTTTCACTCTTTCAATGAGCTTCGCCGCTCCCTCCTCGATGTTTTCGAGAAGAGATGCAATTTCATGGGCTGCATGCCCAAATCTGACCAGGGCGCGCTGAGCTGCTTCGGCTTCGTTGGCACTTATTGCGAGGTCCAAATCAGCCTGCAGATCCCGAAGCACCGGCATGGCCGCGGACAAAGCGTCCCCGCTGAGCTTCACTTGGGCCGCACCCAAGGCCTCGGTAGCCGCAGCCGCTGCTTTTCGCGTTCGGGATAGCTGAATGAAGGCTACGAGGAAACCAATAGCAGTTCCCACCAGACCCAACCAATCCCACCACCCCGGCCCGTCCAATCGCTGTCACCTCAAATAATAGATTTGGTCCTGGTTGTTCGCTTCTCAGGAACCTTTTGAGAAGGACCCTACTGCATAGAGTCTGAGGTTGCTTTATTGCTGCTCATTTATTTCAAGGAGTGTGCAATCCGGCGCTCATCTCCGCGACCTCCACAAAGGAACGATTGAACTCCGGAGCGACAAATCGGTCTGCCACCTTTAAGAAGGTGAGGCGGCACATTGAAACTATTGTGCGCTCTTTTAGACTCCGCTTGTAGTTGCCTCCGTCCACTCCCCAGCGTTGGACAGTCAGGAACGCGCTCGCTCGCGCTGCAATGGCACCACTTTATTCCGTTCGGAACACGTCTCAGGCAGAAACTTCCTGTTGTGCCCGAAACGGTAAGGCTACCGACCGGAAGTGCTACTTCCGAATCAGCTTGTGCGCGGCGGCCTGGGCCACGGGACGCATGACGATCTGGTCAAGGTTGACGTGATGCGGCAGGTTGAGCGAGTACGCCACGACGCCGGCTACGTCCTCGGCCAGCAGCGGTTTCTCCACACCGGCGTAGACGTTCTCGGCCGCTTGCCGGTCACCGCCGAGCCGGTTCAGTGAGAACTCCTCCGTCTGCACCAGGCCGGGCAGGATGTCGATCACGCGCACGTTGTGTTCCGCTTCTTCCAGGCGCAGGGTATTGGCCATCGAGTGCTGGGCGAACTTGGCTGCTACGTAGCCTCCACCGCCTTCGTAGGCCACCAGCCCGGCCGTTGACGTCAGCAGCACCACCGATCCCTCGCCGTTAGCGCGCAAAGCCGGAAGAAATGCCTGGATCATGCGCAGGGAGCCGAGGACGTTGACCTCGTACATCTTCTGCCAATCGGCCGGCTTTCCCTCCCCGATGGTGTCCACGCCGAATGCTCCCCCGGCGATGTTCACCAGCGCGTCGATCCCTCCGTCGGACAAGACGGTAGCTGCGAGCCGGTCCACTGAAGCTTGGTCGGTCACGTTCGCGGGCATGGCGAAGGCGCCGGTCTCCCGGGCGAGGGCGGCCAGCCGCTCGGCGCGGCGGGCAACTGCCACCACGTCCCAGCCGCTTCCCCGCAGCGCCCGAACGGTAGCTGCCCCGATACCCGAACTTGCTCCGGTGACTATTGCGCGCCTGGTCATGAACCACAGCGTAGCGGCAGACGAAGAAAGTGGTTCAGGCGTGGCATTCACCGCGCGACTTCGGGCGACTTCACCGCTCGACGGTGAGCGGTCTAAGGGGGACCGCGCAGGCCGCCCTTTCCAGTTGGCCGCCGGCAACCGTGGCGGCTCTGTTGTTCCGGCCGGTGTCATCGCACCAGTCGATGTGACGGGGCATGGCCGTCACAGCCGCCTCGCCCGCGGCCGCTTGTTCGGGGATGACGAACGCGTAGCTGAAGCCGCCGCCGTCGTTCATAGGGGCGGTGGCGTTGACGATTTCCGCTCCCGACGCGTCCACCACTGTCACCTCGATCTGCGCATTGCTGCCGTAGCGGGGATTGCAGTCGGCGTCGGCAGCCGCCACGGTGACGGTCTGTCCTGGCCGGGCATCCGTCGGACTGACTGAATATTCCGGCGGGAGACACGGAGGGGCCGCGCCAGGCCCCGCGTAAGCACCGCACCCCGGCACCGAAGCGGCCAAGGCCGCAGCAGCCGGCAGCGCGAAGGCGGCGAGGCCCCCGGCACGGTGCCTCGTGGCCGGAGGCGCCCCGCCGTCGCCCCTGCCTTCGCCACTTGTGCCCCGGCTGTTCCTTGCGCCCCGGGTGTTCCGCGGTACGTCAGCCGGATTCCACACCGAGGTGCTCCAAAATCATCCCGCGCAGCACCACTGCCTGATTGTGCTCCTTGTCCTTGGCCCCGTACAGCAGGCAGAGCTTGGGCTGCTCGCGCGCCAGCTCCACCAGCCGCTCCAGCGCCTCCGAACCGTCCAGTTCCTGCCGGTACGCCACGGCAAAGGCGTCGAATTTCTCCGGCCGGTGGCTGAACTCCTTGCGCAGCTCGGCCGAGGTTCCCGCCTCCTTCAGCCACAGGTCCACCCCGGCGCCCTCCTTCTTGATGCCCCGCGGCCAGATCCGGTCCACCAGCACCCGGTAGCCGTCGCCGTCGTCGGCGGGTTCGTAGACGCGCTTGATGTGAACGTTCGCCATGGGCGCATCCTACGCATTCACCCGCTGCGGCGGGTAGGTCTGCACGCCGTCCCCGGCCCTAGCGGCGAGCCGGGGCAATCAGGTGCTGCGCCGCCGTCGTGCAGAATCTTCATTCCCTGCCCGGCATGAAAGAATGGCCAGCATGGCAGAACATACCCCGGGCACAGACACGCCCGTTACCGTTAACGTTCCCGACAAGCCCGCCCTCGAAGGCCTTGAGGATGCCCTGACCCGGCGCTGGCGCGAGGAGGGGACCTACAAGTTCAATCCCGAGACCACGCGGGAGCAGGTCTACTCGATCGACACTCCCCCGCCGACGGCTTCGGGCTCGCTGCATGTGGGACACATGTTCTCCTACACCCAGACCGACGTGCTGGCCCGCTATCAGCGGATGCGCGGCAAGAACGTGTTCTACCCGATGGGCTGGGACGACAACGGCCTGCCCACCGAGCGCCGGGTGCAGAACTACTACGGCGTCCGCTGCGACCCGTCGGTGGCGTACGACCCGGACTACCAGCCGCCTGCCACGCCGGCGAAGAACCAGCGCGATTTCGACGTCGTCTCGCGCCGGAACTTCATCGAGCTCTGCGAAACCCTGGCCGTGGAGGACGAGAAGGTCTTCGAGAACCTCTTCAGCACCCTTGGCCTGTCGGTGGACTGGGATCTGACCTACCGGACCATCGATGACGTGTCCCGCTCCGTTTCCCAGCGTGCCTTCCTGGCCAACCTGAACTCCGGCGACGCCTACGTGGCCGAGGCCCCCACGCTCTGGGACGTCACGTTCCGCACCGCCGTGGCGCAGGCCGAGCTCGAGGACCGGGAGATGCCCGGCGCCTACTACCGCTACGCGTTCGAAACCGCCGACGGCGAAAAGGTCCACATCGAGACCACCCGCCCCGAACTGCTGCCCGCCTGCGTGGCACTGGTTGCCAACCCCGACGACGAGCGCTACCAGAAACTCTTCGGCACCACCGTAAAGTCCCCGCTGTTCGGCGTGGAGGTGGAGGTCAAGGCCCACCCGCTGGCCAAGCCCGACAAGGGCGCCGGCATCGCCATGGTCTGCACCTTCGGCGACCTGACCGACGTGACGTGGTGGCGGGAACTGCAGCTGCCCACCCGCTCCATCGTGGGCCGCGACGGGCGCATCATGGCCGACACCCCGGAGTGGATCACCACCGAGGAAGGCAAGGCGAACTACGCCGAGCTGGCCGGCAAGACCGTTTTCTCCGCCAAGGAGAAGATCGTGGAGCTGCTGTCCGAGGCCGGCGAACTGGATGGCGAGCCCCAGAAGATGACCCACCCGGTCAACTTCTACGAAAAGGGCGACAAGCCGCTGGAGGTCGTCACCTCACGGCAGTGGTACATCCGCAACGGCGGTCGCGACGCGGACCGGCGGGAACGGCTGATCAGCCGGGGGCGGGAGATCGAATTCCATCCGGCGTTCATGCGCTCGCGCTACGAGAAATGGATCGAAGGACTTAACGGCGACTGGCTCATTTCCCGCCAGCGCTTCTTCGGCGTGCCGATCCCGGTCTGGTACCCGCTGGACGCCTCCGGCAACC
>NZ_JBNHGE010000063.1:0-8630 GCF_059090935.1 Arthrobacter sp. Y3223166
GCGGCCGGCCGCCTCCCGAAATCAGCTCCCGGCTCCCCTGCCGGCCCTCTGCCCGACCCCCTGGGCGCGGCCGGGAGCACCCGGCCCGGCCCCGCGCCGCTGCCGATCAGGCGAATGTCCGCCCGGTGAGCCGTTCGTAGGCTTCGACGTAACGCGCCCTCGTCTTCTGCACGATGTCCTCCGGCAGGGCGGGCGGCGGGGCGTCCGAGTTCTTGTCCCAGCCGGAGGCGGGCGACGTCAGCCAGTCGCGCACGAACTGCTTGTCGAACGACGGCTGCGCCCGGCCCGGCTCGTAGGTGTCCGCGTCCCAGAACCGCGAGGAGTCGGGGGTCAGCACCTCGTCGCCCAGCGTGATCTCCCCCGTCGTGGGATCGACGCCAAACTCAACCTTGGTGTCCGCCAGGATGATTCCGCGCTCCCGGGCGATGGCTTCGGCGCGCGTATAGATCTGCAGCGTCTTATCGCGCAGCCGGGCCGCGGTCTCCGCCCCGACGGTCTGGACCACGGCGTCGTAGGTGATGTTCTCGTCGTGCTCGCCCACCTCGGCCTTGGCCGAGGGGGTGAAGATGGCGGGCTCCAGCCGGGAGCCGTCCACCAGGCCGGCGGGCAGCGGCAACCCGCACACGGTCCGGGATTGCCGGTACTCGGCGAGGCCCGACCCTGTCAGGTAGCCGCGGGCGATGCATTCCACCGGGTACATGTCCAGTTTCTTGCAGACCATCGCCCGGCCGGCCACCGCGTCGGGCACCTCGGTGGACACCACGTGGTGCGCCACCGGGTTGTCCCCCTGGGCGAGCTGTTCGAACCACCACAGGCTCAGCTGGGTGAGGATCCGTCCCTTGTCCGGGATCTCGCTGGACAGCACGTGGTCGTAGGCGCTGATCCGGTCGCTCGCCACCACCAGCACGGTGTCGTTGCGCCGGTCCAACAGGCCTTCGGCGGCAATGTCGTCGCTGGCCGTCTCCACCTGCTGCGGGGCGGCCGGAACGTACAGGTCGCGGACCTTGCCGGAGTAGACGTGCTTCCAGCCGGGCAGTTCGAGTACTTCGGGGGCAAATGCCATGGTTTGACGTCCTCAGTCTCTCTGTGCGCCGGCCCGGGAGTTCGTGCCGGACGCGGGCACCTTGATCTTGCCCTCGGCCGCCAGCAGGGCAATGTCGCTGCGGTACTGCGACCCCTCCAGGCTGATGGCGTCGATGCCCTCGTAGGCACGTTCGCGGGCTTCCACCAGGTCTTCACCCAGCGCGACGACGGCGAGCACCCGCCCGCCGGCGCTGACCACCTTGCCGTTCCCGTCCAGGGCGGTCCCGGCGTGGATCACGTGCACGTCGGTCAAGGCATTGGCCTTCTTCAGGCCGCGGATCCGATCCCCGGTGCGCGGAGTTCCCGGGTAGTTCTCCGCGGCCAGCACCACCGTGACGGCGGACCGCCTGGACCAGACCAACTGTTCTGTGTCGTCCAGTTCCCCCTTGGCGGCCGCCAGCAGCAGCCCGCCCAGCGGTGTGCGCAGCCGGGCCAGTACCGCCTGCGTTTCCGGGTCCCCGAAGCGGGCGTTGAATTCGATCACCCGCACGCCGCGGCTGGTCACGGCCAGCCCGCAGAACAGCACGCCCACGAACGGGGTGCCGCGGTGGGCCATCTCGCGGATTGTCGGCAGCGCGACGCGGTCCATGACTTCGTCCACGAAACCGGGCGGCAGCCAGGTCAGCGGCGTGTAGGCGCCCATGCCGCCGGTGTTCGGGCCCTCGTCGCCGTCGAAAATCCGCTTGAAATCCTGCGCCGGCACCAGCGGGATGGCGCGTTCGCCGTCGGAAATCACAAACAGGGAGACTTCCGGGCCGTCGAGGAATTCCTCGATGACCACGGAACCGCCGGCGTCGAAGCAGGCCTGGGCGTGCGCCAGGGCGGCGTCGCGGTCTTCGGTCACCACCACGCCCTTGCCGGCCGCCAGCCCGTCGTCCTTGACCACGTAGGGGGCCCCGAACGAATCCAGGGCCTCGGCCGCTTCGGCGGCGTTGGTGGCCACGTGGGCCATGGCGGTGGGCACGTTCGCCGCGGCCATGACCTGCTTGGCGAAGGCCTTGGAGCCTTCAAGCCTGGCCGCTTCCTTGCTGGGGCCGAACACCGGGATGCCGGCCGCGCGCAGCGGGTCGGCCACTCCGGCGGCCAGCGGGGCCTCGGGGCCCACCACCACCAGGTCGGACTCCAGCCGCCGGGCCAGCTCGGTCACCGCCGCTGGGTCGCCCGCATCCACCTGGTGCGTGGGCACGATCTGCGCGATGCCGGCGTTGCCGGGGGCGGCATGCACCTCGGTGACAAAGGGATCGGCCAGCAGGGAACGGATTATTGCGTGCTCGCGGCCGCCGGGGCCGATCACAAGTACCTTCACAAGGAACTAGCCTACTGGTCGCGGGGCGGAGCCTCGAAGTTGTTGCACCGGCCCCTAAACTGGGTCCATGCCCGAGACATTCAAAGCCGCGGACGCCGTGGAACTGGCCGTCGTCGAACGCAACGGTTTCATCGAGTCCCGCCATCTGGGCTCCGCGGTGGTCATGGCCGCCGACGGCACCGTGGTGACCGAACTCGGCGACATCAGCGCACCGATCTTCCCGCGCTCAACGCTCAAGCCGTTCCAGGCCCTGGCCGCCATGCAGTCCGGCGTCCCGCTGCGCGGCGACCAGGTGGCCCTGGCCTGCGCCAGCCATGTGGGGTCGCTCGAGCACATGGACGTGGTGGAGGGCATGCTCAAGGCCGCCGGCCTGACCGACGCCGATCTTCGCTGCCCGCCGGCCTGGCCGCAGGACGAGCAGGCGCGCGGCTGGCTGGTCCGCACCGAACGCGGCCAGCAGCGGCTGTCCTTCAACTGCTCCGGCAAGCACGCCGCCTTCCTCTGGGCCTGCGTGGAGAACGGCTGGAATACCCACACCTACCTGGAACCGAACCACCCCCTCCAGCGCCGCGTGATGGAGGTCATCGAGGAGTACGCCGAAGAAAAGATCGAGCACATCGCCGTCGACGGCTGCGGCGCCCCGGCGCCCGCGCTGTCGTTGACCGGCCTGGCCCGGGCCGTCGGGAAGCTGGCGAAGGCTCCGGCGGACAAGAACGCCGATGCCCGCGCCGCCACCATCGCCACCGCCATGCTGGACTACCCGTGGGCGGTGCACGGCTGGGGCCAGGAAAACACCGTGGTGATGGAGCAGCTGGGGGTCTTTGCCAAGTCCGGCGCCGAGGGCGTGATGGTGATGGCCACCCCCAATGGCGTCTCGGTGGCGGTGAAAATCCTGGACGGCAGCGGCCGCGCCGGTTCCCTGATCGCGCTGACACTGCTGGCCGCCTGCGGCGCCGTCGACGTGGAGAAGGTGGGCCCGGTGCTGGAGGACGTGGTCAAGCCCGTCCTCGGCGGCGGCCAGCCGGTCGGCAGGCTGCGGTTGGCGCCGCCCATGGTAGCGCTGCTGGACTGAGCCCCGGAAGGACCTGAATCGATGGGAGTACGACGCCGGATCCCGGCTCGGGAGGGCGACGCCGCCGTGGGTGCGTGGCGCGGCGGGGCCACGGACCGTCAGACCACTGCCACGGCGGTACGGTACGCGTTGGAGGAACTGGCCGAGCGTGCGCCCGGCAACAGCGTGGAGGTGCGGGTGCCGCCGTTCGGCGTCGCCCAGTGCATCGAAGGCCCCAAGCACACCCGGGGCACACCGCCGAACGTGGTGGAAACCGACCCCGCTACCTGGCTTGCCCTGGTGACGGGGGCGCTCGGGTGGGACACCGCCGTCGCCGAGGGCAGGGTCGCTGCCTCCGGGCTGCGGGCCGAACTGGCGGACAGGCTGCCGCTCTTCGCCCGGTAGGCTGGAACGTATGACTTCTGAGCAAGAACCGGCTCGCGACCGCAGACCCATCGAGCCGGAGCGCCGCGACGTCACCGTTCGCCGGGCGCCGAAGTATGCGCCCTTCATCGCCGTCTGGGCCGTGCTGGGCGTCGTGCTGGCCGCCGTGTCTGCCTACACCGGGCCGGAGAACGCGGAGTTCACCCGCGGCACCGTTTTTGCCTTCTTGGCCGTGCTGTTCGGCCTGGCGGGCATCCTGGTTGGATCGTTGCTGTTCCTGCTCATCGACCGGGCCAGCGTCAAACGCGCGAAGCACCTGACGGCAGTTGCCGAACCCGGGCAGGAAGACTCCGCGGACCCGGCTGCGGATCCGGGCTCCGCCGACCTCCCTGCGACGCCCCGTGATCGGGACGGGAGCACCGCCGTCACCCGCGAACGGGACCGCGAAGCCGGGGCCGGAACCGAGGGCGCAACCGGGGGCGAAACCGGGGGCGGAACCGAAGGCGAACGCCAGGCGTAACCTGCCGGCAGGCCCCCGTAATCCCCGTCACCCCAGTGCGGCCGCGCGCCGGGCGCATGAGAGAATGGGCGGGTGGCACGCGGTGACGGAAAACTCTCCCATGAACTTCTTCCCGGCGAAAAGGGACCCCAGGACGCCTGTGGCGTTTTCGGCGTCTGGGCACCCGGCGAAGAAGTAGCAAAACTTACCTACTACGGCCTGTACGCCCTGCAGCACCGCGGACAGGAGTCCGCCGGTATTGCCACCAGCGACGGCAAACGCATCAATGTCTACAAAGACATGGGCCTGGTGTCCCAGGTCTTCGACGAGACCACCCTCAACACGCTGAGCGGCCACATCGCCGTCGGCCATTGCCGCTACTCCACTACCGGCGGCTCCACGTGGGCGAATGCGCAACCGACGCTGGGCGCCACCGCCACCGGCACCGTCGCGCTGGCCCACAACGGCAACCTGACCAACTCCGCAGAGCTGTACGAGAAGGTGCTGGAGAAGTTCGGCAAGCCCGACCGCGGCGAGCTGGCCCAGGGCAACACCACGGACACCGCGCTGGTCACCGCGCTCATGGCCGGCGAGGAGGGCCAGACCCTTGAGGAACGCTCGCTGGAGCTGCTGCCCAAGCTGCGCGGCGCCTTCTGCTTCACCTTCATGGACGAAGGCACGCTGTACGCCGCCCGCGACCCGGCCGGGGTGCGCCCGCTGGTGCTGGGCCGGCTGGAGCGCGGCTGGGTGGTCGCCTCCGAGACCGCTGCGCTGGACATCGTGGGCGCATCCTTCGTCCGCGAAGTCGAGCCCGGCGAATTCATCGCCATCGACGAGAACGGCCTGCGCTCCCAGCACTTCGCCGAGAAAAAGCCTGCCGGCTGCGTCTTCGAATACGTCTACCTGGCCCGCCCGGACACGTCCATCAACGGCCGCAGCATCCACGCTGCCCGCGTGGAGATGGGCCGGAAGCTGGCCAAGGAACACCCGGCCGAGGCCGACCTGGTGATTCCGACGCCGGAATCCGGGACCCCGGCCGCCATCGGCTATGCCGAGGCCTCGGGCATCCCCTACGGCCAGGGACTGGTCAAGAACGCCTACGTGGGCCGGACCTTCATCCAGCCCAGCCAGACCATCCGCAAGCTCGGCATCCGGTTGAAGCTGAACCCGCTGCGGTCGGTGGTGCAGGGCAAACGGCTGGTGGTGATTGACGATTCGATCGTCCGCGGCAACACCCAGCGGGCCCTGGTCCGGATGCTCCGTGAAGCCGGTGCGGCCGAGGTGCATGTGCGCATCTCGTCTCCGCCCATCAAGTGGCCGTGCTTCTACGGCATCGACTTCGCCAGCCGGGCCGAGCTGATCGCGAACGGCATCGGCGTCGAAGATGTCAGGGCGTCGCTCGGCGCCGACAGCCTGGGCTACATCTCCGAAGAGGGCATGATCGAGGCGACCGAACAGCCCCGCGAGCGGCTGTGCACCGCGTGCTTCACGGGCGAGTATCCGATCGAACTGCCCACCGCCGACCGCCTGGGCAAGAACCTGCTGGAACGCGGCGAGGCGGACCAGGAACACGGCTCGTGCGACCCCGGGCCTGATTCGGACCTGGAGAAGCTCCTGACCGCCGACGACAAGAAAGAGCGAGTATGACCTCCCCCGAACAGGGCCAGATCACCTACGCCAGCGCCGGCGTCGACGTAGAGGCCGGCGACAAGGCCGTCGAGCTGATGAAGGGGGCCATCAAGGCCACTCACAACGCCAACGTCATCGGCGGGGTCGGCGGTTTCGCCGGCTTGTACGACGTTTCGGCACTGCTGAAGTACCGCAAGCCCCTGCTGGCCACCTCCACCGACGGAGTGGGCACCAAGGTCGCCATCGCCCAGGCCATGGATATCCACGACACTATCGGCTTCGACCTGGTCGGCATGGTGGTGGACGACATCGTGGTGGTCGGGGCGGAACCGCTGTTCATGACCGACTACATCGCCTGCGGCAAGGTGGTCCCGGAGCGGATCGCCGACATCGTGCGCGGCATCGCCGCCGCCTGCGAGGTGGCCGGGACCGCGCTGGTGGGCGGGGAGACCGCCGAGCACCCCGGCCTGCTGGGCGAACACGAATACGACGTTGCCGGCGCCGCCACCGGCCTGGTCGAGGCCGACGACCTGCTGGGCCCGGAGCGGGTCAAGGACGGGGACGTCGTCATCGGCATGGCCTCCTCGGGCCTCCATTCCAACGGGTATTCCCTGGTCCGCAGGGTGATCAACCATGCCGGCTGGGCGCTGGACCGGCAGGTCAGCGAGTTCGGCCGGACACTGGGCGAGGAACTCCTGGAGCCCACCCGCGTCTACGCGGCGGACTGCCTGGATCTGGCACGCTACGAAGCAGCCGGTGTCCACGGCTTCAGCCATGTCACCGGCGGCGGCCTGGCCGCGAACCTCGCGCGCGTGCTGCCGCAGGGACTCATGGCCACCGTGGACCGTTCCACCTGGGAGCTGCCGGCCATCTTCAAGCTCATCGGCGAACTGGGCAACGTCCCGCAGGCCGACCTGGAACGGACCCTGAACCTCGGCGTCGGCATGGTTGCCATTGTGGACCGCGCCGGTGCCGATGCCGCCCTGCAGCGCCTGAATGAGCGCGGCGTGCCAGCCTGGGTGATGGGCCAGGTCGGTCCCGCCGACCCGTCCCTGGCCGGCATCGATTATGTCCAGGGCGCCAAGGGCGTCGACGGCGGTGCCGTCCACCTGGTGAACTCCTACGCCTAGGCCCGCCCGGACACCGGACCGCCCCTGCACCGCGAACGCGACGGTCCGGGGGCGGTTTTGTCCGGCATACCGGCCGGCCGGTCCGGGTGGCACACTGGACGGATGGGTGCGTACGTGGTGGTGGCGTTCGTCAGACCGGTGAGCGCCGGCTACGCGTTCCCGCGCAGCCGGTGGCCGCTGCACATCACGCTGGCCCGCTTCGATACCCGGGAGCCGGCCGAGGCCGTCGGTTGGCGCGTCGGCCGGGCTCTCGCCGGACGACAGGGGTTTGACGTGCGCATCGGCGCCGACGACTTTTTCGGCCGGAACGGTTCCGTCCCCGTCTCGTTGGTACAGCCGGAACCACGGTTGCAGTTGCTGCACGAAGGCGTGCTGGACGCACTCGGCGAGAATTCCCATGTGCTGAGTCCGCACCATACCCGCCGGCATTTCCGGCCGCACGTCAGCCATCAGGCGGAAGGCCGCCTCCACGCCGGCGACACCGTCCATGTGGGCCAGGCGGCCCTGGTGGACATGCGTCCTGACGGAGACCCGAGGCATCGCCGGGTGATCGAGGTGTGGCCCCTGGCGGACGCCCCGGAACCGCAGCAGTCCGGCACCTGAGTTCGGGAGTCCGGGCAGGCACTTCCGCGCACGCCATGCGCCCCCGCTAGCAGACCCCGAGAGGGTGCAGGAGGGTGAGGCTGGTGCGTGATCCCGTCCGGGAAGAAACGACCGAAGCCGGCTAGCCTACGTTGCGGCTGCCGTGGTCTTCGTCGTCGTCGTACTGATCTGCGTACTTGTCCACGTAGTCCGAGTAGTCCGGCTCATATGGCTCCTCGGAAAACGTGTCGGAGTTATGGCGTTTCGCAGCGCCGAGTTCGCGCTGGAGTGCAGTCAGGTCAGTGGCCGGGCTGAAATACTTCATGTCCCGGGCCTGCCTGGTTGCTTTTGCCTTCTGACGGCCGCGCCCCATGGCGTGACCCCCTTTGTACGTCGATCCGGAAGTGGTCGCACGACTGGCGCACGAGGTCCCGGAATAATTGATCAATTCTGTCGTACCTATAGGGTACATGGTTTTCACGACCGCTCGTGGCAGGCGAACAGTGGCCGCGAGGGGCCCCTCCCGGCTCCCGAAAGGACTAAATCGTGCAGCAACGCGGGAATGTTGGCTAAAGTCATCGTGGACCGGTTCTCCCGTTCTCCCGGAAGACAACACGCACGGAAGGCAAGTTTCCCCATGAGCGAACAGGACAAGCGGCCTGACGACGACGGGAGGCCTCCGCTGGAGCGCCCCGAGAGCCCCGAGGTACCCGACCCCAGCCTGCACATCAGCGCGGACGAGGTGGAGCTGGCCGAGCCAACCCTGGGGCAGGCGAGCATCAGCGAGGATGCCGCGGCCGAGGCCGACCTGGCCAAAGCTGCCGCCGAAGCCGAAGAGGTGGAGAAGGAAGCCGATGCCGCCGGCCAACTGGTGGGCGGCACCCGGGAGGACCGCGCCGTCAAGGCCCGCGGCACCGCGCCCGCGGGAGCACCCGCCGGCGACCAGGGCCCGGCGGGCGACGCCCC
>NZ_JBNHGE010000064.1:0-8393 GCF_059090935.1 Arthrobacter sp. Y3223166
CGTCGCTCCGGGGTTGCGTTCCGGCGCTGTCCGGGGCACCGCCGTCGCGCTCGGTGCCGAGGCCGGTCGCCACGGCGCTCAAATCCGGCAGCCGGCTGGGCCGGCGCATGGGCAGCGGGTTGGCGCCGTCCCGGAACCGGCCGTTGACGGCAGGGACCGGAGGCGCGGGGGCGCGCTCCGGTTCAGCGCCAGGGGCTTCTCCCGGCGCTGTCCGTGCCCTGCGTTCGTCTCCGCCGGATTTCACGTCTTCGACTGCCACGTCCGTCGCCTCTTTCTGTGCCGCTGGCCTCTCTGCCTATGAGACTACCGCCGGCCGGCGGCGCTTCACGGTTGCCACCCCGGGGGGCGGCCCGCTCGGCCGTCGCCCGCCCGGCCGTCGCCTGCCTGCCCCGTCGGCTGCCCGGACGGCAGCTACCCGGTGGCGGCGGCCTCGCCGGCGTCGAACCGGCCCAGGTCGCCGCGCTCCCCCGCCAGGTAGGCCCGCCGGCCCACGACGAGGGTGTACATCCAGTAGGCGGCCAGCACCAGCACACCGATGCCCAGGCGCAGCCAGTCCGGCAGTTGGCTGGGGGTCACGAAGCCCTCGACCAGGCCGGAGATCAGGAGGACGAGGACCAGTCCCAGGGCGACGGTAATCAGCGACCTGCCTTCCCGGGCCAGCGAGGCGGTGCGGGTGAGCCGGCCGGGCGAGACCCAGGACCAGAAGATCCGCAGTCCGGCCGCACCGGCAATGAAGATGGCGGTCATCTCCATCAACCCGTGCGGCAGGATGTAGAGGAAGAAGACGTCCAGCCGGTCGTAGGCGGCCATCATCCCGCCGGCCATGCCCACCCCCTGGGCGTTCATGAACAGGATGTACGGCACCCACAGTCCGGTCACTCCGAAGGCCACCGCCTGCGCGGCAATCCAGGCGTTGTTGGTCCACACCATGCCGGCGAAGGAGGCGTTGGGATTCTCGGAGTAGTAATTGACGAAGTCCTCTTCCACGTACTGCCGGATGTCCTCGTTGGACCCCATCGCTTTGATGACCTCGGGGGTTCCCGCCACCCAGGCGCCGAACAGCCAGGCCACCAGGACGAAGAGGGCACCGATGACCACGGTCAGCCAGCGCAGGCGGTAGAACGCGGCCGGCAGCGACAACACGAAGAACTCCGCCACGTCCCGGGCAAAGTTGGAGCGGGCCCCCGTGAACCGCGTCCTGGCGCGCGACAGGCGGGTGGACAGGGCCGCCGACAGTTGGCCCTCGGCGGCCACCGACCGGATCATCGACAGGTGGGTTGAGGTGCGCCGGTAGAGCACGAGCAGTTCATCCGCCTCGGGGCCGGTGAGCCTGCGTTTGGCGCTCAGTTCGTCCAGCCGCTGCCAATCGTGCTCATGCACCGCGGCGAAGGCATCGATATCCACGCTCCTAGCCTAGCCGCCGCGCGCGGAAGATCCGGGGCGCCGCCCGGCCCGCCGCCCCGGATCGATAGAGTGGAACCGGGCGGCACAGACCGCCCGGGAAAGGGATCCGATGAGCAACGTCATCACCGGCGAGGCGGTAGTGCTGGAACTGCGGCCGGCGTCGTTCGGCGTCCGGGCGCTGAGCTCGATCATCGATGTGGTGGCCAACGTGATCCTGCTGATCGCCGCCTTCGTGCTGCTGTCGGAGACCCTCGAGGTCGGGTTCGACGCCGCAGCCGCCCGCGCGCTGGTCATCGCCGTGGTGCTGTTCTTCCTGGTCGGGGTGCCCATCGCCGTCGAGACCCTTACCCGCGGCAAGTCGCTGGGCCGCTGGGTCATGGGCCTGCGGATCGTGCGCGACGACGGCGGTGCCATCCGGTTCCGGCATGCGCTCATCCGCGGCCTCGTGGCGGTCTTCGAACTGTACATCCTGCTCGGTTCGGTGGCCTTCATGGTGGCCCTGTTCAATGACAGGTCCAAACGGCTCGGCGACCTGCTGGCGGGCACCTACAGCATGCGGGAACGCGTCGCGGTCGCACCGAAGATCCTGCCGGAAATCCCCCCGCAACTGGCCCCCTGGGTAAAGCTCGCCGACATGGGGCGGCTGCCGGAGCCGCTGGCCCGGCGGATTATCCAGTTCCTCTCCCAGGCGCCCAAGATGATTCCCGCCTCCCGTGCCCGGTTGGCCACGGCCCTGGCCAACGAGGCGTCCGGCTATGTCTCTCCCCCGCCGCCGGCCGGGACGCCGCCGGAAATGTACCTGCTGGCCGTGATGGCCGAACGGCGCGAACGCGACTTCGTCCGGCTGTCCCGACAGCAGGAGCGCGCCGCCCGGCGTGGCGCCCGGCTGCATTCCCTGCCCTTCCGGGACTAGGCGCGGCCGCGCGGACCGCCCGGTGGCCACCGAACCGCCGGGCGCGGGACAGCTACCCCTTGTCCTGCGACGTCCAGGTCTTCCAGTCCACGTTCCAGTCCCCGAAACCGTCCGTCGGGTCCAGGAACCCGCCGTCGGTATTGCGGATATCCACGATGTCCCCGGTCCGCATGGTCTCGTAGAAGTACCGGGCGCCGGCTTCGGACATGCCCACGCAACCGTGGGAAATGTTGCGCACGCCCAGGGCGGAGGGGTCCAGCGTGGTGTGGACGAACTCGCCGCTGTTGCTCAACCGGCTGGCGTACTTGGCGTCGAACGGCTCGTACCAGTCCGGGTCTCCCGGTTTCAGCCCGATGCTGCGCGGGTTGAACGGCAGCGATTCATGCATGTCCATGATCGGGTGGATGCCCTTGCTGGACGGCCAGTTCGGGTCGCCCAGCGTCACCGGGAAGGTCTTGGCCAGGTCGCCGCCCACGTAGATCTTCATGGTCTTGGTCTTGTTGTCCACGATCGCCCGGCGGTCATCGAGGATGTTGACGGTGATCTTCTCGTCGTTCATGCCGATCATGTTGTTGCCGAACTCCACGCCGAACAGTTTCATGTCCACGGTCACGGTGCTGTTCGGCTCCCAGTATCTTTCCGCGCGGAAGCGGGCCTTGGTTTCGGAGTACCAGTAAAATTCGCCCTTCTGCCCGGCGGAGGTGGTGATGGAGATGGCCTCCTCCACCGCTCGCTTGTTGAGCACGGGTTCGCTGAAGTTGAACTCCAGCGGCTGGGCGATGCCCACGCTTTGCCCGTCCAGCGGGTACATCCAGCCGTCGGCCTGGTTGGGAGCGAGCACGGTGGTAAAGCTTTGCTGCTTCACGGTCTCGGTGCCGGCGCGGTCCACCAGGGTGTAGCTGAACTCGTATTCGGTCAGGAAGTCCAGGCGTTCCGTTGCCTTCCAGACGCTGCCGTCTGCGGACAGCTCCCCGGCGATCGGTTCGCCGCCCTGTGCCGGCGCCAACGCCACGTCCTTGATGGAGGCGTTCTTGGCGGTAATGGTGGCCACGGTGGCGGGGTTAACCTCCACGGCTTTGTCTGCCGGGGTGACACCGACGGACATCGCCTTGACGACCGGCGCGGAGAAGCCCTGCCGCTCGGCCGGGGCGGCGGCGAACACCCGTCCCAATTGGCCTGCGAACGTGGGCGACGCCATGGTTGCCGCAGTGACGGCCGCGGCGGCTGCCACCAGCACTCCGACGATGCACAGCAGGGCGATCTTAAGGCCCTTGCGCTTCTTTTTTTCCTCAGTCATCCCAACCCAACTCACGAGACCCCGGCGGCGGGTAACCGCCGCTGCAGGGCACAACAGCACCCTGCCTCCATCGTAGGGCGGGCGGCACCGAAGGGACGGGTTATTGCGGGCGAGCCCGCCCAACAATCCGGTAACCATTCAACCGAACGGCTAACGGCGGGACGTACGCCCGCCGTCGGCCCTCCCGGTCTGGATCAGTAGCGGTAGTGGTCCGGCTTGTACGGGCCAGCGGCGTCCACGCCCAGGTACTCGGCCTGTTCCTTGGTCAGTTCGGTGAGTTCGACGCCGAGCGCGTCCAGGTGCAGCCGGGCGACCTTCTCGTCGAGCACCTTCGGCAGCACGTAGACCTGGTTGGCGTACTCGGGCTCGCCGGTGGCCGAACCCTCGGCCGGCTTGCCGTGCTTGGTGAACAGCTCGATCTGCGCGATGGTCTGGTTGGCGAACGAGTTGCTCATGACGAACGAAGGGTGCCCGGTGGCGTTGCCCAGGTTCAGCAGCCGTCCCTCGGAGAGCACGATGATGGAGCGCTCGGTCGCCAGCCCGGCATCGAAGACCCATTCGTGCACCTGCGGCTTGATCTCCACCTTCTGTACGCCCTCGACGCTGGCCAGGCCCGCCATGTCGATTTCGTTGTCGAAGTGGCCGATGTTGCCCACGATGGCCTTGTCGCGCATCTTCACCATGTCGGACGCCATGATGACGTCCTTGTTGCCGGTGGTGGTGATGAAGATGTGGCCCTCGCCCACTACTTTGTCCAGGGTGGCGACCTGGTAGCCGTCCATCGCGGCCTGCAGGGCGCAGATCGGGTCGATCTCGGTGACGACGACGCGGGCGCCCTGGCCGCGCAGCGCCTCGGCCGCGCCCTTGCCGACGTCGCCGTAGCCGCACACAACCGCCGTCTTGCCGCCCATCAGAACGTCGGTGGCCCTGTTGATGCCGTCGGGCAGCGAATGGCGGATGCCGTACTTGTTGTCGAACTTGGACTTGGTCACCGCGTCGTTGACGTTGATCGCCGGGAACAGCAGCTGGCCCTGCTCCGCCAGCTGGTAGAGCCGGTGCACGCCGGTGGTGGTTTCCTCGGTGACGCCGCGGATGCCGGCGGCGACCCGGGTGAACTTCTGCGGGTCCTTGGCCAGCGAGGCGCGCAGCACGTCCAGGATGATCGTGTACTCGTGCGGGTCCTCCGCGGTGGCCGAGGGGACGGCGCCGGCGGCCTCGAATTCCACGCCCTTGTGCAGCAACAGGGTGGCGTCGCCGCCGTCGTCCAGGATCATGTTCGGTCCCAGCTCGGGGTTTTCGTCGGCGCCGGGCCAGGTCAGGATCTGCTCGGCCGTCCACCAGTACTCTTCGAGCGTTTCCCCCTTCCAGGCGAAGACCGGAACGCCCTGCGGGTCCTCCGGCGTGCCGTTGCCCACCACGACGGCTGCGGCGGCCTCGTCCTGCGTGGAGAAGATGTTGCAGGAGGCCCAGCGGACTTCCGCTCCGAGCGCGGTCAGCGTTTCGATCAGGACCGCGGTCTGCACCGTCATGTGCAGGGAACCGGCAATCCTGGCGCAGGCCAGGGGCTGGGCCTCGCCGAATTCTGCGCGCAGGGCCATCAGGCCCGGCATCTCGTGCTCCGCCAGGCGGATCTGGTGGCGGCCGGCGGCTGCCAGCGAGAGGTCCTTGACCTTGTAATCGAACGTCACAGTAATGCTCCTAAGCGTCGTCAGCGGGGCCGTCGTTGGCGGAGGCAGCGGCGCCGTCGTTGGTTGAATCAAGGGCGCCGCCGGCGGGGGCGGTCTGCGGCAGCAGCACCGGGATGCCGTCTTCGATCCGGTAGTGCAGCCGGTCTCCGGCGGCGGTGCGGCCGGTCGAGAGCAGTTCGTCGCCCTCCTGGACCAGTGATGAACCGGTAGCCGGGCAGCGCAAAACCGCCAGCAGTTCGGGGGTCAGATGTGCCATGCGATGGTGTCCTTTGATCTCCAGCAGCTTCGGCTGCGTCCGCTTCCGGCGGCGCGGGGCTTCGCCGCGGACGGCAGGTTGCCGGCACGGCGCGCTGCCCGTCTCCCAGCGTATCGCCCTAGGGTTGTCCGCGCAGAATGCGCAGGTGCCCGCGCCGGGTGCCCGCGGCGCCGGCGGGCGGTTCCAACGGCTCGCGCTGGCCGCGCGGCTGGGGCGCCTCGTCGGGCACCTCGGGAGTGCGGGCCGCCTCCCGCACGGCGTCGGCCAGGGCCAACAGGTCGTCGGGGTTGGGGACCGGCGCCTGCTCGGGCAGGGCCAGCCGCATGACTTCCCAGCCGCGGGGCACGGTCAGCCGTTCGGCGTGCTCGGCACACAGGTCGTAGCAGTGGGGCTCGGCGTAGGTTGCCAGCGGGCCCAGCACGGCGGTGGAATCGGCATACACGTACGTCAAAGTAGCGATGGCCGACCGCTGACAGGCCGAGCGTGAACATTGACGAATGGATCCCACGAGAATGCATCCTACTCCGGGCCTTCCTCCTTCCCGACCACCGGCGCGGGCCGGTGGTCGAAGATTAGGTCACAATCGGGTCGCGCGGACGCGGCCCGCCGGACGGCGCACCGCTGGCGGATGCTCCGGAGCGACGCTGCCGGTGCCGGGTGGGTCGCCGCGGGACGCTTCGGCGTACCGCCGCGGGGCCCGGGTGCCTTATTCCGGTCCCCGGGCTTAAAGTCGGTATATGGACAACGGACCATCACTGACCCTCTCGCTGGACAGCGACGGCGGTGGCTGGCGCCGTCCGTTTGCCGCACGACGCCGGAACCGCCGCGGCCGCGGGCTGCGCGGCGACCTGCTGCCCGCCAACCTGCCCGGGCATCTGACCAGGTCCGAACAGTTCGAGGCGTGGGTCGCGGAGTCCGCCGAGCGGCTGGCGTACTTCTGGGGGGAGCGGGTCGAAGCAGCCCAATTCGTGGTCGAGGACATTCCGCCCCGACTCGAAGAGTTGCTTGCCCGCGGTCAGGCCGCGCCCCTGGGCAGCTTCACGCCGGCCGCGCCGGGCCGCCCGGCCGTGGTGACCGTCTTCCGGCAGCCGGTCCAGGCGGCCGCCCGGCTGCGGGCCGAACTGCCGGAGCTCATCCACGATGTGGTAGTGGAGCAGACCGCGCAGCTGCTGAACATGGCCCCGGAAGCGGTTGACCCCGGCTACGGCCGGACCCGCCCCTGACCGGCGTTCCGGTCCCGGCGCCGCTTCTTCCCTAGTACCCGATATCGACCGGCACCGCGGTCTGCGCCTGGGTGCCGGCGGGCACCGGCAGGACCGCAACGTCGGGAGCACCGCCGTCGGTCAGGACCTGGGCGCCGTAGACGGCTTCGCCGGACGCGCTGATCAACAGGGCCGCAGCGTCGGCGCCGTCTGCCCGGGGATCAAGGGTCACGGTGGTTCCGGCGGGCACGGTCACCGCCTGCTTCTCCCCCAGTCTGCCCTTCGGATCCACCGGCGTGATTTCCACCCGGGCGTCCCCCGCCGGCGCGCTGAAGGCCATGCGGGAGCTGACACCGCCCGGCACGACCGCCAGATGATTGCTGCCGAGGCGGCCGGTCGCGGGTGACCATCCGAAGTCCACCGGTTCGCCCGCCTCGGTTCCCCTGCTGACCCGCGCGGCGGCAGCGATGGACACGTCGGCGCTGATTTCGACGGAATACGTGCCGGCCGGCAACGACTCCAGCGGCACCCTGGTGACGCTGCCGGCCGCCGCGGTGACGACGCCGCCGCCCGGGAGGCTGACCGGGCCGTCGGAACCGAAGACGCGCACTTCCAGGACCGCGTCGGTCACGCCGGGCACCGCCACGTCCAGCGCCGGCGCCGCGTCCTCATAACCGTCCTGGTCCCGGATCGCCCGTGCCGGTTTTTGGTCCTGGACGGTGATTCCCGTGACCACCTGCCGCGTGCCGGCCGGGGCCGACGCCTGCAGCAGCTCGACGCCGCCGGGGGTCAGCTGGCGCAGGATGCTTTGCTGGATGAAGCCGGTCACCGGGCCGCCGGAGGACTGCACGCGCACGGCCAGGGATTCCTGGTTCGCGGCCACTCCCGCCAGCACGATGGAGCGTGACTCCCCGGGAGCGACCAGCAGCCCGCGGGTGCCGGCAGCCTGGACCTGCCCCTCGGACGAGACCAGTTCGAGGTCGACCGAGGAGGGTGTCTGGGAACTGTTGTGCAGTTTCAGCACGGACGTGGTTCCCACGGTGGTGGACGCCCCGAGCAACCAGAAGTCATTGTCCGGTGCCATGCAGTTGGAAGCGGCCAGTCCGCGCAGGTCGCCGTCCGAGGCTCGGTAGGTCATCGCCGCGCCGGTCAGCGCGGTGGTCTCCCCCATCGGGGCGGCCCGCAGCACGGTGGGAGCGGACAGGTCCTGTCCGGACACCACGGACGCCACCATCTTGGTCTCGCCGGACGACTTTTCCGTCGGTTCCGCGATGCGCGCGAGCGGAGTGCCCGCGCCCAGTTCCGTCAACTCGCTGCCGGGGACGTTGCCGCCGAGGTCGCTGAGCACCAGGGCCCGCGCCCTGGTCTGCGCCGTAGTGGAGACCGGGCTGAACTGCGGATCGGTGTCTTCGGCGGCGCTGTCCAGCAGCCGCAGGGGCTCCGGGCAGACAGCGGTGTAGTCTCCGGCCGGAACGGCAGCGGACACGGGCGGCCGCTCGGCGGCCGCACCCGGCACGTCCGCCAGGCTGCCGGCGGCTACCGCCGCTCCGGTCAGCAGCAGGAGGCCCGCCCCGGAGACGGCGCCCAGCGTCCGCCGGCCGCGCTTCGGCGTGGCGCCGGCGGTGGAACTGCC
>NZ_JBNHGE010000065.1:0-7617 GCF_059090935.1 Arthrobacter sp. Y3223166
GGAGGACGAGAGGGTCTCGGATCGGCTGTGGTGGGCGGCGGCGGCGGCCGTGGTGCTGGCGGGCCTCCTGTTGCCGCTGGTGCTGGGCCGGCGGCGGACCGGCTGGCGCCGGGCAGCGATGGCCGGGGGCGGCGGGGGTGCCGCCCTGGCCACCTGGGCGGAAGCCGTGGATACCGCGGAAGACCTCGGCTGGCCGGCCGCGGCAACGGAAACACCGCGGGCCTTCCAGCAACGCCTCGACGACGCCGGCGTGGTCACCGGGAAGTCTTCCGTTGCCCTGGCGCGGCTGCGGGCTGGCTATGAGCGGGCCGCGTATGCTGCTCCGGAGGCGCCGCCACCGGGCGGCGCCTCCACCGCACGGTGGTCCGATGTGGAAACCGTCAGGGACAGGCTTCTGGAGCGGGCCGGATGGCGGCGCCGCCTGGCCGGGCTGTTGTGGCCGGCGTCGCTGTTCCGCCGCCGGCCGCCCCTGGGGGACGGCCGGCCGACGGATCGGAACTACCGGGCGTAGGGATCCGCGATGCCGATGTACTGGACCGTGGTGTACTCGTCCAGGCCCTCCGCGCCGCCTTCGCGGCCCATGCCGGACTGCTTCACTCCGCCGAACGGGGCGGCGGCGTTGGAGATCACGCCGGCGTTGTAGCCGACTAGGCCGAACTCGATCTGCTCGGAGACGCGGAACATGCGGTTCACATCGCGCGAGTAGATGTAGGAGGCAAGGCCGTACTCGGTGGCATTGGCCAGGGCGATGGCCTGCTCTTCGGTTTCGAACGTGGTCACCGGGGCAACCGGGCCGAAGATCTCGCTCTGCAGGATATCGGCGTCGTTCGGAACGTTGGACAGCACGGTCGGCTGGTAGAAGTAGCCGTCGCCTTCCACGGGCCCGCCGCCGGTGCTGACGGACGCTCCGGCTTCCACCGCCGCGGTCACCAGGGCATGCACGTCGTCGCGGGCGCCGCCGTCGATCAGCGGGCCCACCGTGGTGTCCGCTTCGGTGCCGCGGCCCGGCTTGAGGGCCTTCATGGCGTTCGCAAACTTGGTGGTGAATTCCTCGGCCACGGAGGCCTGGACCAGGAAGCGGTTGGCGGCCGTGCAGGCCTCGCCCATGTTGCGCATCTTGGCCGCCATGGCGCCTTCGACGGCTTTATCCAGGTCGGCGTCTTCGAAGACGATGAACGGGGCGTTCCCGCCGAGCTCCATCGAGGTCCGCAGGACGTTGTCCGCCGCGTCCTTGAGCAGCTGCTTGCCCACCGGCGTGGAGCCGGTGAAGGAAACCTTGCGCAGGCGGGAGTCCTGCATCAGCGGCCCGGAGATGCCGGAAGCGCTCTTGGAGGAGACCACGTTCAGCACGCCTGCCGGGAGGCCGGCCTCGATCATGGTCTGGGCGAAGAGCTGGCTGGTCAGCGGGGTGAGCTTGGCAGGCTTGAGCACCATGGTGCAGCCGGCGGCTACCGCGGGACCGACCTTGCGGGTGGCCATGGCGAGCGGGAAGTTCCACGGGGTGATCAACAGGCAGGGGCCGACCGGCTTGCGCTGGACCAGGATCTTGTTCTTGCCCTCCGGCGTGGTCAGGTAGCGGCCGTAGTCGCGGACGGCCTCCTCCGAGAACCAGCGCAGGAATTCGGCACCGTAGGCCACTTCGCCGCGGGATTCGGCCAGCGGCTTGCCCATCTCCATGGTCATCAGGAGGGCGAAATCCTCCGAGCGCTCGGTCACCAGCTCGAAGGCGCGGCGCAGGATCTCGGCGCGCTGGCGCGGAGCCGTGCGGGCCCAGGCTGCCTGCGCGCTGTCGGCGGCGTCGAGGGCGGCGAGCGCGTCCTCGCTGGTGGCCGAGGCCAGGGTGGCCAGCACCTTGCCGGTGGCGGGGTCGTGGACGTCAAAGGTCCCGCCGTCGGATGCGTCGCGCCATTCGCCGTTGATCAGCAGGCCGGTGGGTACTTTGGCGAGCAGTTCTGCTTCGCGGGCTGCGGTTTCAGCCATGGCGGTGCCTCCAAGTGTTCGGGATTGTGTCCGTGGGCGCAGTTGCCCGTTTTCCTTCACGGTAGGTGCTCCGCTTCACGGGTGTAAATGCGAGGGTGCACTACGTTCCACGGCACCTACTGTGCAGATCGACAATACCAATCCGGCGGCCGGGTGAGGGTCACAGAGCGTGCAGATGACGACATCCAGGACATCCGGCGGCACCCGCTTCGCTGAGAGTCAGCGCCCGCCGGGAGCACGGGCGGCCAGGACCGCGGCGTAGAGCTCGCGTTTGCTCACCCGGGCATCGGCCGCGACGGCGGCGACGGCGTCCTTGAGTCGGGCACCCTGCGTCACCAGCGCGTTGACGCCGTCCACGTGGTCTTCGGGCTGTTCGGGCGCTGTTTCCGTCGCGCCGGCAACCACCACGGCGATTTCGCCCCGGACCTCATGGCTTTCGGCCCACTCCAGCAGTTCCCGGACCGTACCGCGCAGCACTTCTTCATGCAGCTTGGTCAGCTCCCGGCAGACCGACGCCCGCCGGCCCGGGCCGAATCCGGCGTCGAGGGCCCGCAGCATGGCCGCCAGCCGGTGCGGCGCCTCGAAGAAGACCATGGTCCGGCGCTCGGCGGCGAGCTCCGCCAGCCGCGCGGCGCGCTCCCCCTGCTTGCGGGGCAGGAAGCCCTCGAAGGTGAAGCGGTCGGTGGGCAAGCCGGACAGCGCCAGCGCCGTGAGCACGGCCGACGGCCCGGGCACGGCAGTGACCAGCAGGCCCTCCGCCACGGCCGCCTCCACCAGCCGGAAACCGGGATCCGAGACGGCCGGCATGCCGGCGTCGGTCACCATCACCAGGGTGCTGCCGGCACGGACCAGCTCCAGCAGGTCTGCGGTACGGGTCGCCTCGTTGTGTTCGTGGTAGCTGATGATCCGGCCGGCGGCCGTGATACCCAGCCGCTGCAGGAGTTTGTGCAGGCGGCGGGTGTCTTCGGCAGCGACTACATCGGCCGTTTGGAGCAGCTCGACCAGCCGCGGGGAGGCGTCCCCGACGTTGCCGATCGGCGTTCCGGCCAACACGATCTGTCCTGGCTGCCCCCCTGCCGGGACGCCCCGTTCCTGCTCATTCACATGGACAACCCTACCTGCGGCGTTGCCCTCTTTCACCGGCGCCTTATATAGAGTCGGTATGTGCCCCACTGCAGCGAGGACCGCCGTCCGGCAGCCGACGTCCCGGCCTGTGGCGCCGCACACCCGTGCACCTACCGGCCGGTAACATGATGGCCGTGACCCGAACCACACCTCCGCCGGCGGCGGTTGCCCCGCGCCACGGCTGGCTGGAATCGCCGGGACGGGCGTTCAGCGAGGCGGTGCTGCGCCGCCGACTGCTCGGTCTTCCGGCCCGGTTCGGGCCCTGGGCGTGGCTGCTCCCCGTGCTCACGGCCGTCCTCGGCGGGGTTTTGCGTTTCTACCGCCTGGGTGAACCGGGTTCCCTGGTGTTCGACGAAACCTACTACGTCAAGGACGCCTACTCCTACCTGCAATCCGGCTACGAACGCGAATGGCCCAAGGACGCCAACGACTCCTTCAACGCGGGCAATCCGGGCGTCCTCCTCGATACCCCCGAATATGTGGTGCACCCGCCGGTGGGCAAGTGGATGATCGCCGCCGGCATGTGGCTTTTTGGTTCCGACAACGGTTTTGGCTGGCGTTTCGGCGCCGCACTTACCGGCACGCTGTCCATCCTGATGATCGCCCTGATCGCGCAGGCGTTGTTCAAGTCGCCGGCGCTGGGCGGGGTCGCCGGTTTGCTGACGGCCATCGACGGGCACCATCTGGTCCACTCCCGGACGGCTTTGCTGGACGTCTTCCTCATGTTCTGGGTGGTCGCCGCCTTCGGCGCGCTGCTGCTGGACCGCTTCGACGGGCGACGGCGGCTGGCCGCGAAAATCGCCCGGCAGGCTGGCCCCTCCGGGGTGCCGCCCCCTTCGCGGCTGCTGTATGGTCCCTGGGTGCTCTGGCGGCCGTGGCGGCTGGCTGCGGCGGTCTGCCTCGGGCTGGCCGTGGGCACCAAGTGGTCGGCGCTGGCGTTCGTCGCGGTGTTTGGCCTGATGTGCGTGTTCTGGGACCTTGGCGCCCGGCGTGCCGCGGGGATCAGGGAGTGGTTTTCCGCCGGCGTGATCAGGGACGGGGTTCCGGCGTTCTTCACCATGATTCCGGCCGCGGCGGTGACCTATCTGGCGGCCTGGACCGGCTGGCTGCGCTCCGACGATGCCTACGACCGCAACTGGGCGGCGTCGAACCCGTCCGCGGCCTGGGGGTGGCTGCCGGACTGGCTGCGCTCGCTGGCCGAGTATCACCGCAGCGCCTACACCTTCCACAACGGCCTGGATTCCGAGCACCCGTACGAATCCAATGCCTGGACCTGGCTGTTCATGGGCCGCCCGACGTCGTTCTACTACCATGCCGAAGAAGCCGGCCAGGGCGGGTGCGAGGCGGCCACCCGCTGCTCCGAGGCGGTCACGGTGGTCGGCAACCCGCTCATCTGGTGGGCCGCGGCCGCCTCGCTGCTGGTGCTGCTCTTCTATTGGGCCGGGCGGCGGGACTGGCGGGCAGGGGCGATTCTGGCGGGAGTCGCGGCCGGTTACCTGCCCTGGTTCCTCTACCCCGACCGGACCACGTTCTTCTTCTACGCGATCGCCTTCCAGCCGTTCCTGGTCCTGGCCCTGACCTACGTGCTCGGGCTGGCGCTGGGCCGGGCGACGGATCCGCCGTGGCGCCGGCGCCAAGGCGTGCTGGTGGTCGGGCTCTTCGTGGCGGCCGCACTCGCGGTGTCGGCATTCTTCCTGCCGGTGTGGACCGCAGAGATGATCGGCTACGACCAGTGGCGCTGGCGGATGTGGATGCCAAGTTGGATTTGATGCAGGCCGGACAACACGACTTTTACCGGATTCAGAAAGTGGGCACGACGTGCGCGAAGCAGTAACCGAAGTGCTGGCAGCGATGCCGGCCGGCTCCAACCTGACGGACATCCTGGTGGCCCAGCATCAGCGCGACCCGCAGCGGGCGCTCTATGCGGTCAAGCGCAACGGCGCCTGGTCCGATGTTCCGGCCGCCGAACTCCTGGCCCAGGTCAGCGCCGTGGCGAAGGGCCTGATGGCCTCCGGCATCGAAGCCGGAGACACCATTGCCGTGATGTCCAAGACCCGGTTCGAGTGGACGGTGGTGGACCTGGCCGGCTGGTTCGCCGGCGCGGTGGTGGTTCCTATCTACGAAACCTCGTCCCCGCACCAGGTGCAGTGGATCCTGCAGGACTCGGCGGCGAAGCTGGTGTTCGCCGAGGACGCCGCCAAGGCCGCCGTGGTGCGCCAGGCCATGTCCGGGCTGCCGGCCGCGCTTCCGGTCTGGCAGCTGGACGGGGAGGCCGAGGGGCTGGCTGAGCTGGAGGCCCGCGGAACCGCGGTCACCGACGAGGAACTTGAACTGCGCCGGACCTCCCGGGGCATGCAGGACGCGGCCTCGCTGGTCTACACCTCGGGCACCACCGGCCGGCCGCGCGGCTGCATCATCACGCATGGCAACTTCGCGGAACTGGCGGTCAACACCGTGGAGTTCCTGGCGGACATCCTCAAGCGCCCGGACGCGAAGTCGCTGATGTTCCTGCCGCTGGCCCACGTGCTGGCCCGGGCCGTGCAGGTGATCTGCCTGACCGCCGGAGTGAAGATGGGCCACACGTCGAGCATGGCGGAGTTGATCGAGGACCTGCGCACCTACCAGCCCACCTTCCTGCTGGTGGTTCCGCGCGTGTTCGAAAAGGTCTACGCCTCCGCCCGGCAGAAAGCGCACGACGGCGGCAAGGGCAGGATCTTCGACGCCGCGGCGCAGACAGCGGTCGCCTACTCCCGGGCACGGGATGCGCAGGCACGCGGCACCGGCGCCGGGCCCGGGCTGGCCCTCAAGGCCCGGCATGCCGTGTTCGACAGGCTCGTCTACGGGAAGCTGCGCGCGGCGTTCGGCGGGCACGTGGAGTACACCGTCTCCGGCGCTTCCGCATTGAATCCAAAGCTCGCGCACTTCTTCACCGGCATCGGCGTGCCGGTCCTGGAAGGCTACGGGCTCACCGAATCCACTGCCCCTGCGGCGGTAAACCTGCCCGGCGCCAACCGGATCGGCACCGTGGGACTGCCGTTGCCCGGCACCACCATCAGAATTGCCGACGACGGCGAGGTCCTGATCAAGGGCATCGGCATCACCCGCGGCTACCACAATAACGACGACGCCAATGCCGAGTACTTTCGGGACGGCTTCTTGTGCACGGGGGACGTCGGGACGTTGGACGACGACGGCTACCTGACTATCACCGGCAGGAAAAAGGAGCTGCTGGTAACGGCGGGCGGCAAGAATGTCGCTCCGGGTCCGCTGGAGGACGCGCTGCGCGAACACCGGCTGGTGTCCCAGGCAGTGGTGGTCGGCGAGGGACGCCCGTTCGTCGGGGCGTTGGTGTCCCTGGACGAAGAGGGCCTGGCCGGCTGGCTTTCGTCGGCCGGCCGCCGGCCAGTCGGCCTGGCCGAGGCCGCCGAAGACCCGGCGGTCCTGGCCGAGCTGCAGCAGGCCGTGGACCAGGCCAACCAGCTGGTTTCGCGGGCGGAGCAGATCCGGAAGTTCGCGGTCCTCGGACAGGACCTCACCGAGGCCTCCGGGCACCTGACGCCGTCACTGAAGCTCAAGCGCGTCACCGTGCTGGAAGACTTCGCCGGCGAGATCGATTCCCTGTACCGCTAGGCCCTGGCCGGCAGCCGCCGCCTAGTCCTGCTCGCGGGCGAGCAGCAGTTCGTGCCGGCGGCGCTGTTCTTCGGCGGCGGCGGCGCTCCGGTTCCGCCGGGCGCGGGTCGGCCAGGTCAGCGCCAGCACCAGCGAGGAGACCATCAGCACCAGCAGGGCAATGACGATTCCGGCGTCCATCCAGAACTGGGCCGGGAACAGGCGGATCAGGGTGTCGTCCACGAAGAAGGTCCAGGTGCCGTCGGCGAAGAAGATCCGGTGGAACTCGGTGAAGAACTGCTGCCAGTTGAGCGCCCCCAGGACGCCCAGCAGCAGGACCAGGATCAGTGTCGCGGCGGAACCGGCGAACAGGCCGCGCCGGATCCCCCCGTGGTAGCGGCGGGCCAGGTAGACCACTGCGACGACGGCCAGCAGCAGCATGACCGCCCCGGCAAGCATGGTCGCGAGGAACACGCCCTTCACGTCGGCCATGTGGCTGACCTCGGAGTCCAAAAACAGGCTGCCGCCGTTGGGGCCGGAGAGGTCTCCCAGGTATCGCGGGCCGGCGAAATTCAGCAGGTAGTCCACCGCATAGGAGCCGTAGGTCATCCGTTCCTCCGTGCTGAAGCCGAAGCTGTCGGCCGGGAACCCGGGGCGGTGGTATTCCGCCCAGAGGAACAACGGCGTGGCCACCAGCCGGATGGCACCGATGATCAGCAGCGGCGGGAACAGCACCGCCAGGACCACCTGCAGGATCCGTCCAGCCAGCGGCTTGGCGTTCATTGCCTCGTCGCGCTCGGTCGTGCGCCGGACCACCTCGGAACGCGGCGGACGTACCGAGAGCGCGCCGGTCGCCGGGTTGGCGTCGCTGCCGGCGGCGGCTGCGGCCGTCCCACCGGGCGG
>NZ_JBNHGE010000066.1:0-7395 GCF_059090935.1 Arthrobacter sp. Y3223166
CCAGCAGGGCCGGGCGCGCGACGACGGCGCGCTGCCACGCCGCCAACGGGCCCCTGCCCTCGGCCGGAGTGCTGGCCAGTTCCAGCAGCGCCTTGCCGATGGACTGGACGGGAATCGATTCCATCCCGGGGACCCGGTCGGGCTGCAGCGACCCTTCGGCGAGCCGGGCGGCGATCGGCGGCAGTTGCAGCAACTGGCCGGCGCGGGCCAGGATTCCGGGCTCGTCCGGGGAGGACAGCAGGTCCTGCAGCCCCTCGACGGCGCCCGGTTCCAGGCCCAGCACATCGCTGAGCCGTTGCGTGTCGGGGCCTTCCGGATGCACGATCCGGCCGAGCAGCCGCAGCGCCTCGGCGTCGGCCCGGGACGCGGAAGGGAACGGCTTGGCCGGCGCCTCCCAGGCGTGCCAGAAGCTGGTGTCCGGGTCGCTCCGCGTGCCCGGCAGCCATGCCTCGACGGCGCGGAAGCCGTCCAGGTCCATCAGCGCCACGATCGGTTTGGCCGAGGCCGGCCAGTTGTAGAGCCCGGGCGCGGCCTCCCCGTAGACCAAGACGATCCGCTGGCCGGGTGCGGCCCGGTCCGGCGTGCCCTGCGTGCCCGGCGTGCCCGCATCGGGCTCCAGGACGTGGAGTTCCACGCCGTTGAGGGCGCCGAACATCATCAGGTCCTCGCGCCGGAACCGGCCCACCAGCACGGTGCGCAGCTCGGCGGCGTCCGGCGCTTCGAGCTCCTCGGCCTCGTCCGGTTCCGGCATCTCCTCCACTTCCAAAGCCGCGTCCGGTGCCGGTGCCTCGTATTCGATGCCGTCAATCTCCACGGCCGCCCCCAGGTCGGCAGAGAGCCCGCGGACCAGGGCCGCGACGTCGGGCCCGGGCACTGCCCGGCCGGCCGGATCCAGGACGGCGGCGCGCTGTTCCCCGTTCACGGCCAGGAGCACGGAGACAACGCTGTCGCCGGCCTGGGGGGCGCCGCCCGCGAAGGCACCGAGCAGCGAACGGTCGGTGAGCTGCTGCTGCAGGGCGGCCACGCCCGCTTCGTCCAGCGGCCACGGCCACCACAGCTGTCCTGACGCCGGTTCCCAGGCTGATTCATTCATAGCTCCACGCTAGCAACCTCTGATGAGTCCGGCAGTGTTGCCCCGGCCAGGAAGGCCGCCAGCAGGGCATGGCCCCGGTCCGTGTCCTGCGGGCGGTGGTGCCCGCCGGCGTGGCGGTGGACGGCGCCGGTGGCGGCCAGGTATTCGGCCACTTCCTCGTACAGCGGTTCCCAGCCGCCGGTGACCACCAGGGTGGGCAGGCCCGGGACGATGTGCAGCGGCGCCTGCCAGGGCGGCGCCTGCAGGCGGACCCGCATCGCCTGTGCCCGGTCCGCCACGGTGGCCAGCGGCAGCGCTTCTGCGCCGACTACCAGCCGGACGAAGGCGCGCTGGTATTCCTCGTCGGTCAGCTCCCGCCGCGCGTCGAACAACGGCTCCAGCCGCTCGCGGTAGGCACGGGTGGCCGGCAGGTCCGCGGTCAAGGACAGGCAGGCGGGTTCGAACAGCGTGAGCGAGTGCACCCTGCCGGGGTGTTCGACCGCGGCCATCATCGCCGCGACGGCACCCTGGGCGTGAGCGACGACGTGGGCACCCGGGCCGAGGTGCCGGCCGACGATCCGGGCGTCCTCGTCAAAGTCGGTCGGCCGGGGCTCAGCCTGCGGATCAAACCCGTGGCGGCGCAGGAACAGGCAGTCGTAGCGTCCGGCCAGGCGGTGCTGGCGCGGCCAGGCGGCGGCCCCGAAGCTGTCGGTGCCGTGGACAAAGACCACCCGCTCCCCGCTGCCACTGACTGCCATGGGAGAAATACTAAACGCCGGAACCCACGGTTCCCTTGGAGTCGCCGGCGGCCTCCGCCGCCCAGACGTGGGGCACCAGTTCTCGTTCCGGGACGCGCAACTGCCCTGTCCGCAGCGGCTGCCCGTGGCGCAGTTCAACCACGGTGAGCAGTTCGTGGGCCCGGAGCCCAGCGGTCAGCTGGGCGGAGTGCGCCGGGTCCAGGACAGCTTCGGCCTGCTCGACGGGCAGGAAGACCGCCTGTCCCCCGGCACCGGCGGCGAGCTCACCGCCGTCGTACGTTCCGCCGTCGTACACGAAGGTAATGGCTTCCGCGGCTTCGCCGTCCAGCGGCTGGTAATCCAGTGCGAGGATGCGCCCGGGCGGTACGAGCAGGGAGGACTCGGCGAGCACCCGGGCCGCTGCCGCGCGCGGGTCTTCGCCGGGCCGGACCGGCGCCGCCGGTAGCCGGGGCCCGCCGGGATTGTCCACCAGCACCACGGAGCCGCCGACACTGCGCACGATCACCGCGACGGTGTCCCGCCGCTTTCCGGGCTGGCCGTCGTCGTCGCCGCGTGCCTGCTCTGCCACAAAACTCCTTCGCTGCGCTGCCGCCGGTGGCCGGTTGTCGCCGAGCGAATGGGCCGCCCGTGCAGAGAAGCCGCGTAATCCGCCGGTCCGTGTCCCCCCGTTGAAACGATTCGACAACCAGCTTACCTTCCGGAGGATGGAAAGCGCGGCGCGGCGTGGATAAGCGCCCCCGCCGGCGGAATGGCAAATGCCCCGCCGAGAATCGACGGGGCATTTATCTGCAGCGGTACAGCCTTCGCGGTAGGCCTTCGCGGTAGGCCTTCGCGGTAGGCCTTGGCGGCTACAGCTTCGGGGCTACTTGCCGAGGAACTTTTCGAATCCCTTGGGCAGGTTCAGCGCCGACGGGTCGAAGTCCTGCCCGTCCTGCGGGACGCCGAAGGCGCTTCCGGCGGGAACGGAGGCCTTGTTCTTCCGGCGTTCCTCGGCCTCGCGCAGCTCCTGTGCCGCCTTGGCCGGGTTGCCGGAGCGGGCCTTCTTCTTGCCCTTCGCGGTTTGCTGCTTCTTCCGGGCGCCACCGAAGCCACCCGGCCCGGCCACGCCCGGCATACCCGGGATGCCGCCGCCCTGGGCCATCTTCTTCATCATCTTCTGGGCCTGGCCGAAACGCTCCAGCAGGCCGTTGACCTCGGACACGTGCACGCCGGAGCCCTTGGCGATGCGGGCTCGGCGGGAGCCGTTGATGATCTTCGGGGCAACGCGCTCGTGCGGGGTCATCGACCGGACGATGGCCTCCACGCGGTCGATTTCCCGTTCATCGAAGTTCTCCAGCTGCTGGCGCATGTTGGCGGCGCCGGGCATCATCATGAGCATCTTCTTCATCGAGCCCATTTTTCGGATCTGCTGCATCTGGGCGAGGAAGTCGTCCAGGGTGAAGTCTTCCTGGTCGGCGAACTTCTGCGCCATCCGCTCGGCTTCGCCCTTGTCCCAGGACTTCTCCGCCTGCTCGATCAGGGTGAGCATGTCGCCCATGTCGAGGATGCGGTTGGCCATCCGGTCCGGGTGGAAGATCTCGAAGTCGTCCAGGTTTTCGCCGGTGGAAGCGAACATCACCGGTTTGCCGGTCACCGACGCGACGGAGAGCGCCGCGCCGCCGCGCGCATCGCCGTCGAGCTTGGAGAGGACAACGCCGGTGAAATTGACGCCTTCGTTGAACGCCTGCGCGGTTTTGACCGCGTCCTGGCCGATCATCGCGTCGATCACGAAGAGGACTTCGTCCGGGTTGACGGCGGCGCGGATGTCAGCTGCCTGCTGCATCATCTCGGCATCGACGCCGAGTCGGCCGGCGGTGTCCACGATGACGACGTCGTACAGCTTTTGCCGCGCCTCGGCCACGCCGTCGCGGGCCACGGCCACCGGATCGCCGGTAACGGCGTCGAACTCGGACTGCACGCCCGGGTGCGGGGCGTAGACCGGCACGCCGGCGCGCTGGCCGTTAACCTGGAGCTGGGTCACGGCATTGGGCCGCTGCAGGTCGGCCGCCACCAGCAGCGGGCTGTGGCCCTGGCCCTTGAGCCACTTGGACAGCTTGCCCGCCAGGGTGGTCTTGCCGGCACCCTGCAGGCCGGCAAGCATGATCACCGTCGGCGGGGTCTTGGCCAGCTTGATGCGCCGGGTCTCCCCGCCGAGGATCTTGACCAGCTCGTCGTTGACGATCTTGACGACCTGCTGCGCCGGGTTCAGGGCCGCGGAGACCTCTTCGCTGAGCGCGCGTTCCTTCACGTGGGCCGCGAACTCGCGCACCACGGGCACCGCGACGTCGGCGTCGAGCAGGGCTCGCCGGATTTCGCGAACGGTGGCGTCGACGTCGGCCTCAGACAGCCGTCCCTTGCCGCGCAGATTCTTGAAGGTCGAGGCCAACCGGTCAGAGAGTGAATTGAACACGCGCCGTGTCTACTTTCGTCGATCTGGTTCACAGTCCCCGGGCCGCGCCGGAGTTCAGCACTTAAGGGTATCAACTGGCGGTGGCAGCAGTCGCGCCGGAAATCGCGACGATGCAGCCGTCGGCTCATATCCCGCTGAGGCACCGCGGCAAGGAGGAACGCCGGTGGGGTCCGAAGCTCGCCGGCCCATGGACCGTTCCCCCTGCCGTACAGCCGTGGCAAGGTGGGAACGTGAGCGTTGAACAGACCCAGACACAGGAAAAGACCCAGCCCGAGGACGTGTCCGCCCCCGCAGCCGAGGGGCCGCTGCAGATCCGGACGTTGCTGATTTTGGGAGCTTCCGGCGATCTGACCGGCCGGCTGCTGCTGCCCGGGCTGGGCAAATTGATCGCGCAAGGCAGGACCAGCGGACTGAAAGTAGTGGGCGCCGGCTCGGATGACTGGGACGAGGGCAGGTGGCAGGAACGCGTCCGCGGCGCCTTTGATTCCTGCGCGGTGGACGCGAACGACGACGGACGGCGGCAACTGCGCGACGTCCAGGAAAACACGCGGTACCACTCGGTGGACGTGACGGCGGAGGGCGCACTGGCGGAATTGCTGGCCGCGCTGGATGGCCCGGTGGCCGTGTTCTTTGCCCTGCCGCCCGCGGTCAGCCAGAAAGCCTGCGAGCTTCTCCGGCCCGAGGACGTGCCGGAGGGAACACGGCTGGTGTTGGAAAAGCCGTTCGGCTCCAGCCGTGAATCGGCCGCATCGCTGAACAAGACGCTGTTGAAGCTGGTGCCGGAGGACCATATCCATCGGGTGGACCACTTCCTGGGCAAGGCAACGGTCTTCAACATCCTCGGCCTGCGCTTCGCCAACCGCCTGCTGGAGCCGCTGCTCAGCAATGAACATGTGGCGAAAGTCGAGATCTTCTACGATGAGGGGCTGGCCTTGGAGGGTCGTGCCCGTTACTACGACGGGGCCGGCGCGCTGCGTGACATGATCCAAAGCCACTTGTTGCAGGTGATGGCGCTGACCGCCCTCAACGCCCCGGCCACCATCCATGAGCGGGACCTGCGCGACCATATCGGCAGCGTCCTGCGCGCAAGCAGCGTCAACCCGGATTTCGGCAAGAGCACTCGACGTGCCCGCTACACCGCCGGCAGGATCGGCGACCGCGACATCCCGGACTACGCCGACGAACAGGGCGTGGACCCGGCCAAGAAGACCGAAACCCTGGCCGAGGTTGAAGTCTCGATCAACAACTCCCGGTGGTCCGGCGTGCCGTTCATCCTCCGCTCGGGCAAGGCTTTGGGCAAGCCGCAGAAGGAAGTAATCATCACCTTTAGGCCGGTCAACCACCTGCCGACGGGCTTTAAGGGCATCGACGCCCCGACGCGGCTGCGGATCGGGCTCGGACCCGAAACCCTTCAACTTGAGATCGATGTGAACGGTCCCGGGGACATCTTCACTCTGGACCGGGCGGTCATGAGCGCCGACCTGCACTCGGCCGATCTGTTGCCCTACGGCGAAGTGTTGGAAGGCGTGCTGCGCGGCGACCCGCTCCTGTCCGTCCGCGGGGATACCGCCGAGGAGTGCTGGCGGATAGTCGAGCCCGTGCTGAAGGCCTGGGAAAAAGACGAAGTGCCGCTGGAAGAGTACGAAGCGGGCAGCAACGGTCCGGCCGGTTGGTCAACTTCCCGGAGCGACAGGCCGCTCCCCTAGCGTAAATAAGGCCGCCAATTACCTGGAACGGTGGCGGGGCGTCTAGAACGGTGGCGAGGTGTTGTCCCATGGGCCGTCCCTGGCTTCGTCGCCGCCGGTGTCGCCCTCGCCGCGGGTACAGTCCCGGGGACTTTTGGCCCCGTTAACTCCGTTTTCCGTGGCTTCTTCTGCGCCGGGTGTTGCGGGGAGCGTGAGTGTCCAGCCTAGGTCGGGGTTGGTGGTGTGGGTGTGGCCGGAGCGGGTGGTGAAGTGGAGGGTCCCGTCGGGGTCTTGGGTGACGGTTCCGCCGCCGTGGTGTTTGGTTTTGTGCCCGGGTTTGCATCTGGCGCTGAGATTTTCCATGACTGTTGTGCCGCCGTCTTCCCAGGCGATGGTGTGGTCGATGTCGCAGTGGTCGGCGGGGACGGTGCAGCCGTAGTCGCGGCAGTGGCGGTCGCGTAGCCGGACGAGGCGTTTGAGCCATTCGGGCGGGGTGCGCAGGTCTTTGGCGACGGCGGCTGCCTTGCCATAGTCATCGGTGAGCACGATCAACCAGGATTTGGCGAGCGCGGCAAGGTCGCGGGTCATGCCCGGCGGGATCGGCCCGTAGCCGGTGAGGTCGCCGGGGTCTTCGGCGAGCCGGAGCAGGGTGTGCAGGGGCGCGGTGACGGCGACGGAGGCGGTCACGTTCCCGCCCCCGCAGGTGCAGGGACCCTGCCCTGCCGTCCCTCCGGCTGCCGTGTTTCGGGCGGTGCACGCCGCAACGTCCGCGTCCGGGATTTCTGGGCCGGTTTTCTCGGGGGCGCCAGGTGGAGCGGCTGCCGTTGTCATTGCCGTTGCGTTCGTTACAGAGCCGAGCACGGTCCCGGATCCGGCAGCAGTTCCGGAACGGCTTGCTGCTCTCGGTCCGGCTGATGCTTGGGTGGCCGCTGTTCCGCAGTTGTCGGTGGCCGTCTGGGTGGCGGCTGTGTCGCCGGCGGCGGTTCCGGCGGCTGTTTCGTCGGCGGCGGTTCCTCTGGTTGTGGCGGGCTGGTAGGCGTGGCCGGGGTAGCGCAGGAGCATGTCGGTGAACACGTCGGCGCGGAGTTGGCCCAGGGTGCGGGTTTCGTCGACGGTTTGGAGTTTGCGGGCGTGGGCCTGCATCAGGTTGTAGGCGAGCAGGGCTTTGTCGGCGCTGGTGCGGATGTAGAGTTCGGCCATCCCGTCGTCCTGGGGCTGGTAGTGGACGGTGCGGCGTTCCATCGCGGCCCGGTGCCGGGTCTCGAGGGGTTCGGGGTGCAGCCGGTCGCGGACTGTGCGGGCCCGGGCCTGCACGGATTCCAGGGTGATGGTCCCGGCGCCGGGAACAACGCGGGCTTCGTAGCCGGCCAGGGCCTCGGGCGGCAGGCCGGCGCCTTTGCGGGCGATGGCGGTGGCGCGGGGCAGGTCGAG
>NZ_JBNHGE010000067.1:0-6806 GCF_059090935.1 Arthrobacter sp. Y3223166
GGCACCCGCCCGGTCTTCCGGTCGGAGACTCCGGCTTCCGAGCGTCCGGCCCGCCGCGGCCCGCGCCGCGCCACGGCGCCGGCTTCGCAGGAAAAGCGCCGGACCAGCTAGGCCGGGCGCAGAGCCGAAGGCCGCAGGGCGGCCCCTCCGTACGGAAGGGGCCGCCCTGCGGCCTTTAATTTTCGACAGGGAAGTTTCGTCGTGCCGGGGGCCGCGCTGCGATGCTCCACCGACGACCCGCGCCCCAACGGCAGATCGGGGGACACTCAGGGACGTCCCGTATGGCGGCCGAGCGCGTCCGTGGCCAGAATGGTGGGATGAAGGCACTCCTGAACGTCATCTGGCTCCTGTTCGGCGGCATCTGGCTGGCGCTGGGCTACTTCCTGGCCGGCATCGTCTGCTGCCTGCTGATCGTGACGATCCCGTTCGGCATTGCGTCGTTCCGCATCGCGGGCTACGCGCTGTGGCCGTTCGGCCGCATGGTGGTGGACCGCGGCGGGCGCACCTACTTTATGTCCACGCTGGGAAACATCATTTGGCTGCTGGTCGCCGGCATCTGGATCGCGATCGGGCATGTGCTGACGGCGGTGGCGCAGGCGATCACCATCATCGGCATCCCGCTGGCGATCGCCAACCTCAAGATGATTCCGGTGTCCCTGACGCCGCTGGGCAAACAGATCGTGCCCACCGACCGGGCGTTCCCGGGCTACATTCCCGGCTATCAGCCGGGACCCGTTACCTGGCGCTGACCCGTCGGTGCGGCCGGCCGGCCATGCGGGCGGCTACTCGATCTGCAGCCGGCGGCTGTCGCTGAGCCCCGGCGTGCGGCGGGCCGATGCCGGCACCACAAAACGCCGTCCGGTGACCACCGTGGGAACGATGCGGACGAAATGGTTCTTTTCGCCCGACTGCCAGGGGAACAGCGGCAGCATTGCCGATTCCAGGACGTCCTCAATGCTGCTCATCCGCTGGGCGCTGCCGCGCGCGACGGCGCTCCAGGCGACGCCGGTGGCCGGATCGAAGCCGTCCACCTCCAAAACCACTTCGCCGGCGAGGGCGGCGTCGAGCTTGGTTCCCGGGGCGGAGCGGAACACGATGCTGCCGTGATCCACGACGTAATTGACCGGAAAGATCTCCGGGTGGGAATCGACGACGACTCCGAGCCGGCCGAAGTCAGCGCTGCGGAACAATTTCCAGCAATCGGCCACAGGCAGCTGTGTCGTCGATGAAGGCATCTCGTTCGCGGTGGTCATGGCATCAGTCTATTGACCGCTGACAGGCTGGGATAGGGCGCGGATTCCGCCGGTCGGATGCCGCTGCGGGTCGCCGGGGCGGCCCCGGAATTCAGGCGCCCAGGTGGTGCACTGCGTCCCATTATGTGTTGGAATTACCACACGAGCCGCATGCGGCTGAAGGAGACGGCCGGGCGCATCCATCTGGCTTTGGGGAAGGCAGTGCCTGTGCCAGAGGAGGAGCGCTGCCATGTCCGAACTATCTCCTGATCTGTCCGGGGAGTGGCGGTTCGACCCGGCCCATACCCGGATCGGATTTTCCACCCGCCATGCCATGGTGACCAAAGTCCGGGGCGCGTTCAACGACGTGGAAGGCATCATCCAGGCCGACGTGGACAACCCGGCCAACTCGTCCGTCAAGGTCACGATCAAGGTCGCCAGCATTGATACCCGCAGCCCGCAACGCGACGAGCATCTGCGCACGAACGACTTCTTCGATGCGCCGAACTATCCGGAGATTACGTTCGTCAGCACCCGCATCGATCAGGTGGAAAGCGCAAACTTCATTGTGAACGGCGACCTGACCATCCGCGGCATCACCAAGCAGGTTGCGGTTCCGATCGACTTCATCGGCGTGGAGCGGGACCCGGGCGGGCAGCTCCGGGCGGGCTTTGAGGGCTCCCGGCGCATTGACCGGCAGGAGTTCGGGGTCAAATGGAACACGGCCCTGGACTCGGGCGGCATGCTCGTGTCGGACCGCGTGATGCTGGAGTTCGAGGTCTCCGCGGTCAAGGTCGAGGACGCCGCCGCGCAGTAGGGAACCGGCGCAATAAGGAGCCGGCTCCGGAGGCCCGGCCGCCCTCAAAGCCCGGCCGCCCTCAGGGCCCGGCCGCCTCAGTCCCCGGCGGGATAGACCGACACCAGTGCCGCGAACCCGCGGCCGCTGACCTCGGCCGCGACCGAGCCGACCACGGCGTCGTAGGGATGCAGCGGCTGGGCGGTGTCGCCAGCCGTCGCCTGTGCCTGGCCCTGCAGCAGCACCAGGTACTGCCCGTCCGACAGCCGCAGCGGCTGTTTCTTCGAGAGCTCGACGATCAGCAGGCCGGCGCCCCAGGCCCCGCGGCGGGTCATGACGTTCAGCGCGCGGCACGGCCCGGTGGGCAGGCTGCAGTCCGCGCTGCTCCCGCCGTCGAACCGGAACGGGCGGTAGCGTTCCATCCGGTGCTGGCTGCCGTCCACGGTCAGGAAGGCGACGTCACCGTCCACAACGGTGAATATTCGGTCCACGCCCGGATATTCGGAGAAGCTGCCGTCCGAGCTGATGTCCGCCAGGCTTAACCGCCAACCGGGGAGCCCGTCCGTGCCGAGGTCACCGGCCGCCAGTTCCCTGGTGACGCCGCCGCCGTTCCGCCACCGCTGTTCCTTGAGCGCGGCTGCGCGAATGATCTCCACTGGGACTCCTTGACCGGATGTTATAGCTGCCGGTCCCAGTTCAGCACATAGGCGTCCTGGTAGCCGTCCGGGCCGCTGACCGCCGCGGCCTCGTTCCGTTCGAACCCCAGCGACGTGACGATGCGCCGGGACGCGGTGTTGGCCGGATGGACCAGCGCCAGGATCGGCGGCAGTTCCAAAAACTCGTTGACATGGGCGACGACGGCGGCCACCGCCTCGCGCCCGTAACCGCGGTGCCACACGGCGGGGTCGAAACGGTAGTAGAGATTCAGCACCGGGCGGCCGGACAGCGCCACGTGCTTGACGCCGGCAAAGCCGATGGCGTCTTCGCGGCCGGGCAGGCGGACGGCGAAGTAGCCCACGCCGTGGTCCTCCCACTGCCTTTCCCAGCGCTGGAACAGGCCCTCGGCTTCCTCGTTCCAGATGAGCGCGTCGGAAGGATTGAACCGCGTGGTGCGCCGGTCGGAGAGGATCCGGAACATGGCACTGATGTCCTCCGGCGTCGGCTGGTTCAGCAGCAGCCGGGCAGTTTCCAACATGGTTTCCGTCAGGGCCACCTCCGTCCGCCTCCTGCACGTCCCCGCTACAGCCTATTCGCCGGACGCCCTTCCGGGCAGGGGCGCCGGGGCGACAAGATGGAGGCGGGCAAGGAGGCTTCGGTGGCGGGGGAGCAGAGCTCCGGGGGCGGTGATCCGCGCTCCGCAGCCTGTGGATAACTTTACATTCAAAGTTGAGTGGACTACACTCAACTTAGTTTCAGGGCCGGCACTAACGGGGCTGGCCAGATCCATTCCGGAGCGAACGGAGAGATGCGTTGGACGCTAAATTCACCACCAAGAGCCAGGAAGCGCTGTCGGCCGCGGCGATGAACGCCTCGACGGCGGGCAATCCGCAGATCGAGCCGGCCCACCTGCTCAAGGCCCTGATGGACCAGCGCGACGGCGTGGCCGTAGCCGTGCTGAAGTCCGCCGGGGCCGATCCGGACTCGGTGAGTGTTCAGGCGAGCACCGCGATCAAGGCTCTGCCGTCGTCGTCGGGATCCTCCGTGGCGCAGGCGCAGTACTCCCGGGGCCTGCTCCAAGCGGTCCAGATCGCCCGGCAGGAGTCGGAAAAGTGGGGGGACACCTACGTGTCCACGGAATTTCTGCTGCTGGGCCTCGCGGCGGACAACGCCGCCGTCGGGAAGATCCTGCGCGACGCCGGTGCCTCCCATGAGGCACTTCTCGCCGCCCTGCCCGGCCTGCGCGGAGACCGGAAGGTCACCACCGCCGATCCGGAGAACACGTTCCAGGCGCTGGAGAAGTTCGGCACCGACCTGACCGCCATCGCCCGCGCCGGGAAGCTGGATCCGGTGATCGGCCGGGATGCGGAAATCCGCCGCGTGGTCCAGGTGCTCTCGCGCCGCACCAAGAACAATCCCGTGCTGATCGGCGAACCCGGGGTCGGCAAGACCGCCGTGGTGGAGGGCCTGGCCCAGCGGATGGTGGCCGGCGACGTGCCTGAATCGCTGCGCGGCAAGACGCTGATGTCGCTGGACCTCGCGGCCATGGTGGCCGGCGCCAAGTACCGGGGCGAGTTCGAGGAACGGCTGAAGGCCGTGCTGGAAGAGATCAAGAGCTCGGACGGGCAGATCGTCACCTTCATCGACGAGTTGCATACCGTCGTCGGCGCGGGGGCCTCCGAAGGCTCGATGGACGCCGGCAACATGCTCAAGCCGATGCTGGCCCGCGGCGAGCTGCGGCTGATCGGCGCCACCACCCTGGACGAGTACCGCGAGAACATCGAGAAGGATCCGGCGCTGGAGCGGCGCTTCCAGCAGGTCTACGTGGGGGAGCCGAGCGTCGAGGACACCATCGGCATCCTGCGCGGACTCAAGGAGCGCTACGAGGCGCACCACAAGGTATCGATCGGGGACTCCGCCCTGGTGGCCGCCGCGACGCTGTCCAACCGCTACATCTCCGGCCGGCAACTGCCGGACAAGGCCATCGACCTGGTGGACGAGGCCGCCTCCCGGCTGCGGATGGAGATCGATTCTGCCCCCGAGGAGATCGACCAGCTGCGCCGCGCCGTCGACCGGCTCACAATGGAAGAACTGGCGCTGGCCAAAGAAACTGACGCGGCCTCGCGGGAACGGCTGGAGGCGCTGCGTGCCGACATGGCAGACAAGAAGGAGCAGCTGGCGGCCCTGAACACCCGGTGGGAGGCGGAGAAGGCCGGGCTGAACCGCGTGGGCGACCTGAAGGCCAAGCTGGACGAGCTGCGCTCGCAGGCCGACAAGTCCCAGCGCGAGGGCGACCTGGCCGAGGCCTCCCGGATCCTGTACGGGGAAATCCCGACGCTGGAAAAGGAGCTGGCCCAGGCGCAGGCGGCCGAGGAACAGGGCGGCGCCGGGCGGGACCAGATGGTCTCCGAGGAGGTGACCGCCGACGACATCGCCGAGGTCATCTCCGCGTGGACCGGCATCCCGGCCGGCCGCATGCTGCAGGGCGAAAGCCAGAAGCTGCTGCAGATGGAGGAGCACATCGGCTCACGGCTGATCGGCCAGTCCAAGGCGGTTGCCTCGGTTTCGGACGCGGTACGGCGCGCCCGGGCGGGCATCAGCGACCCGGACCGGCCCACCGGCTCGTTCCTCTTCCTGGGTCCCACCGGCGTCGGCAAGACCGAGCTGGCCAAGGCGCTGGCGGACTTCCTGTTCGACGACGAACGGGCCATGGTCCGGATCGACATGAGCGAGTACTCGGAAAAGCACTCCGTGTCGCGTCTGGTCGGCGCCCCTCCGGGGTACGTGGGCTACGAAGAAGGCGGCCAGCTGACCGAGGCCGTCCGCCGCCGGCCCTACTCCGTCGTGCTGCTGGACGAGGTGGAGAAGGCCCATCCCGAGGCCTTCGACATCCTCCTGCAGGTGCTCGACGACGGACGCCTCACCGACGGGCAGGGCCGCACCGTGGACTTCCGCAACGTGATCCTGGTGCTGACCTCCAACCTCGGCTCGCAGTTCCTCGTGGACCAGACCATGGACGCAGACACGAAGCGCGAAGGGGTCCTGAACGTGGTGAACGCCAGCTTCAAGCCGGAGTTCCTCAACCGGCTGGACGACGTGATCATCTTCGACCCGCTGAGCATCGAAGAGCTCTCCCGGATCGTGGATCTGCAGGTGGCGGCGCTGGCTGCGCGGCTGGCCGAACGCCGGCTGACCCTCGAGGTCACGGACGCCGCCCGCGAGTGGCTGGCCCTGACCGGCTTCGATCCCGCCTACGGGGCCCGGCCGCTGCGTCGGCTGGTCCAGCGCGAGATCGGCGACAAGCTGGCCCGCGGCCTGCTCGCGGGCGCGATCAGCGACGGCGACACCGTACTGGTGGATGTGCCGGAGATCGACGTCGACGGCGGGGCCGGCGGGCTGATCGTGCAGTCGAAGGTGGGGGCGGTCCGCGGCGGTTGACCTGAGCGGCCCGGCGGGGACCGCCGGACTGTTCCGTGCCGGGTTACAGGTCGACCAGCGACCCGGTGATCTCCTGGCCCTCCTCGGCGATCTTGAAGCAGTCGATCCGGCGATCGCCCTGCGCCCACGTCTCCTTGGAAGGCATGCCGTAGGAGTCCTTGAGATCCGGCTGGTCGGCCGCGGAGTCGTTGAGGGCGACGGCCGTGCAGACCTCCTGGGCCTTGATGTTCAGTTCGTCGGCGCCCGGGAACTCCTCGTCGTCCCCGTAGGAGAAGGTGCCCACCAGTTGCGCCTCATGCGGCGTGTCGCAGGTGACGACGGTTGCTTCACGCATGACGGCCTCGAAGTCGGTGAAGCACTGGCCCTGCTGGAAATCGAACGGCGAGACGTTCTCCGCGACGACGCCGTCCCCGTTGGGCGTCTCTGCGGCGGTCTGCGTCGACGCCGGACTGGCCGCCCCGCCGGCAGGGGAGCCGCCGGTCAGGCTGGACACGATCATGGCGATAATCACGATCGCCACAATGACGACCGCGCCGATGATGACCAGCGGCTTCCAGTCCATTTTCCGGGCCGGGCCCGCGGCGGGACCGCCGGACGCTTCGTCACCGGCGCCGCCGCGGCGCAGGCCGTCGGCGGCGGTGGAGTACCACTTCTTTTCCGGCGCGGAGCCGTCGGTGCCGGGC
>NZ_JBNHGE010000068.1:0-6643 GCF_059090935.1 Arthrobacter sp. Y3223166
GGGGGCGCCGGCGGGGAGGCCCCGTGACCGCCGAAGCTTTGGCCGCACGCACCGCCGACGCCTTCGCCGCACGGTTCGGGCGCCGCCCGGACGGGGTCTGGGCAGGACCGGGACGGGCCAATCTGATCGGCGAACACACCGATTACAACGGCGGCTTCGTGCTGCCGTTCGCCATCGACAAGATCACGACGGCGGCGCTCGCCGTGCGCGGCGACCGCACCGTTCGGGTGGCCTCGGCGCTGCCGGGCGCCGAGGCGGTGGAGATCGGGCTGGACGATCTTGGCCCCGGCTCGGTTTCCGGTTGGTCGGCGTACCCGCTGGGCGTGGCCTGGGCGCTGGGGCAGGCGGGGGTACGCCTGCCCGGCTTCGACCTGCTGGTGGATTCGGACGTTCCGGTCGGCGCCGGCTTGTCCTCGTCGGCCGCGCTGGAATGCGCGGTAGCCCTCGGCCTGGCCGAACTGGTGGGAGGGCGGCGGGCGGATGCGGGGCCGGATAGGGCGGGGCCGGAGCTCGCGGGATTGGATCGGGCCGGGCTGGCTGCCGCCGGACGGCGCGCGGAGAACGAGGTGGTCGGCGCGCCCACCGGCATCATGGACCAGTACGCCTCCCTGTTCGGGGCGGCCGGGTCCGCGGTGTTTCTGGACTGCCGCAGCGAAGCCGTGGAACTGGTGCCGCTGGACCTCGAGGCTGCGGGCCTGGCCTGCCTGGTCATGGACACCAAGGTTTCGCACGCCCATGCCACCGGCGACTATGCCAGCCGCCGCGACTCCTGCAACCGGGCCGCGGAAGCCCTGGGCGTGCCGCTGCTGCGCGACGTACCGCTCGACCGGCTGCCGGAAGCTCAACGGCTGCTCGACGATGAGACCTTCCGCCGCGCCCGGCATATCGTTACCGAGAACGCGCGCGTGGTGGAGACCGTGGAATTGCTGCGCTCCGAGGGGCCCGCGGCCGTCGGCCGGTTGCTGGACGCCAGCCACGCTTCCATGCGCGATGACTTCGAAATTTCCTGTCCGGAGCTGGACCTGGCTGTAGAGACCGCTCAGGCGAACGGCGCCCTGGGTGCCCGCATGACCGGCGGGGGATTCGGCGGTTCCGCCGTCGCCCTGGTCCCGGCAAACGAGGTGGATGCGGTGCGGGATGCGGTCTTGCGGGCGTTCGCTTCGCGCGGCTTCCGGCAACCGGAAATGTTCACCGTCACTTCCGCGGACGCTGCCCGCCGGCTGTTGTAAGCCCGGGGCTATCCGGGCAGCGGGCCGGCCAGCGCGACCACGAGCGTGGCGGTGATCATGGACGGGCCAAATGGGATGTCCGAATCCCGCTTAAGCACGCGGGCCAGCATGAGCAGGATAATGGCCGCCGCGTTTAGCAGGAACGCCACCAGCAGCACGGCCACCCAGGCCGCTACGCCGTCGTAGCCGGCATACAGGCCCACGACGGCAGCAAGCTTCACGTCTCCCATGCCGATGCCGCCGGGCTTGATTAAAGCCGCCAGCAGGTAGACGGCAAACATCGCCAGCGAGCCGAGCAGCCCGGCCATGACCGGCTGCCACGCGGAGCCCGTCAAGGCAGGCAGGAGCAGCAGTGCCACTGCCGTCCCCAGGAACGGAAGGACCACGCGATTCGGCAGCAACTTATGCCGCAGGTCAATCGCGGCCAGCAGCACGCCCAGGACGGCGAGAAGGCCGAAGGCGGGAAGCTCTGCGGCTTCCCGGGCCGGAGCCAGGAGGCCGCAGAGGATGCCCGTTGCGGCCGCCATCGGCCAGCGCCACGCGGCAGGAAGTACCGTGCGGTCCTCCCGGTGGGCGAGTGCAAAGACGCACCAGCCGGCCAGGGCTCCGAGCGCGGCAAGCAGGAGGGGTAACAGCACGGTCACCGGACCCGCTCACAGGCCACAGCCCTTGTTCCTTTAGGTCCCTCGGCTCCGTGGATCGTTGGTCACCCTTTCATCACATCACTGCCCGACATAGGCTCACAGTAGAAAGAATCGATTAACCTCTAGGAGTATCAGAGAATCGGGCTTCTGCAGAGGCCCGGATGGCCTTCGGGCAGCCCGACGCGGACCGTGCAGGGAGGAGATGCAGAATGAGTGACCCGGGTGCGGCCGTAGTGATTGAAGACGACGTGGACATCCGCAATCTTGTGAGCGCCGTCCTCCTGCAATCAGGATTCGACGTGCAGGCGGCCGCGAGCGGGCGGGAAGGGATCCATGCGGTGCGGCAACGGATCACCACCGTCGTCACCCTGGACATCTCGCTGCCGGACATCGACGGCTTCGAAGTGCTCCGGCGGATCCGCCAGTTCAGCAACTGCTACATCGTGATGCTCACCAGCAGGAACGAAGAACTCGACACGCTCACGGCGTTGCAGCTTGGCGCAGACGACTATATGACCAAACCGTTCCGTCCCCGCGAGCTGCGGGCCAGGATCCATGCGATGATGCGCCGGCCCCGCACCCCCCATCCGCTGGAAGCCATCCCGGCCAACGCACCGCCGCTGCCGGCGGCCCCGCCCGCCGACAGCAGAATCCTCGAGCACAATGGGCTCGTCCTCGATTCCGATCGCCGTACGGCGTCGCGCGAGGGTGAGGAATTGCGGCTGACCAGGAGCGAGTTCAACGTGCTCCAGGAGATGCTGCGCAGTTCGGGGGCGGTCCGCTCGAAGGCGGAGCTGGTCAAGGTAGTGCGCGGGGACTATTACCCCGAGGACGCCTATATCAGCGAAGCCGATGAGCGGGCGATCGAAGTCCACGTGGGCAATCTGCGGCGCAAACTGAAGGAAGATCCGCACCGCCCGCGCTGGCTCGTTACGGTGCGGGGAATCGGTTATCGGCTGGCGCCGGATCGCCAGGTGTAGCGGGTGCTCCTGGCTCGGCCCTCACGCCCTGCATTTCGCTCACCGTGGCCGCACCGCACTGCTGGATGAGACCAAGCAGGGCGGCTGCCTCTGCGAAATCCGCCGCACGAATATGAGCCTCCACCTCGCCGGCCAGCCAGGCCAGTCGGCTGGCACCCACCATCATCGAGGCGGTCTTCAGGCTGAGTGCTGCGTCCAGGGAATCGGTCCGGTCCTGGCTGTCCAACGCGGTCTCCAGGCAGCTGAACCGTTCCGGCCATGCCTCGGAAAAGTCCTGGACCAAGCCGCGGGCGATGCCGTGGTCGGCCAAACCGTCGCCAAGGTCTTCCACTACCGCTGGGTCAACCAGCGGCAGGACGTGGTGCTGGTCAGCGGCCATCATGGCAGCCGCCGCACGCGGCGGGTCCCGGCCGGGGCCAGCCCGTTCGGTGCACAGTGGGTGGATGGGATGGGCATGATTCGAGACTACTTTCCGATGTCGAGCGGGTCTGCCGGTTTTCCGGTTTCTTTGGCCAATGTTGCGGGATTGCTGAGGATGCCGACGTGCCTGCCGGTCCTCGTCAGCCGCCCAGCGTGGCGATGATGTTCAGTGCCGCAGGGCCGAGCAGCGCGATAAAAAGCACCGGGAGTATGCAGAACATCAGCGGGAAGACTACCTTGACCGGGATCTGCATGGCCTTTTCCTCGGCGCGCTGGCGCCGCTTGACGCGCATTTCGGCCGCCTGCGTGCGGAGCACGCCGGAGACGGAAACGCCGTAGGCGTCCGCCTGGATGACGGCGCGAACGAACTGCTGCAGGTCCTTGGAGGTGGTCCTGCCGGCCAGCGAGTCGTAGGCCTCGCGGCGCGAGCGGCCCACCTGCATGTCCTGCAGGACGCGGATCAGTTCGGCGGCCAGCGGACCGGAACCGTTCGCTCCTACCCGGGCGACCGCCGCGTCAAAGCCCAGGCCGGCCTCCACGGCGATGGTCATTTGGTCCAACGTGTCCGGCAGTTCCTCGCTAATCGTTGCCTGGCGTTTCTGGCCCGCGCTGTGCAGCAGAAGATCAGGGAGGCAGTAGGCGACGACGGCGATGACGATGGCCAGTAGGACGCTGGACCCCTTGGATGCGGCTGCGACGTACAGGAGCCCGACTACAATGCCTGCCACGGCAAGTACGATCTTGGCGGCCATGAGCCGCTTCAGCGGCCAGGCCTCGGGACGTCCGGCCAGCGCCAGCTGGCGTTCCAAACGCTGGGCAAAGGTTGCCGGCGTGAACCGGCTGGCCAGCGCCTCGAATCGGCGCCCGCGCTTACGTTTGACCGCGCGCGGCCCGGCCAGGCCACGGGACAGATTCGCCCGGATGGCCTCGTGCTGGGGATGCTTGCCGCCCAGTAGGGACCAGGCAAACAGCGGGAGCGACAGCACCAGGGCTGCGGCAGCCACCATGACAGTCAGCGGCATCGGCGGACTCCTTTACTTACGGTGCTGAACTTAGAACTTAAAGCTGACGACTTTGCGCATCCACAGCCCGCCCGCGACAAGCAGTGCTCCGGCCACGAACAGCAGGGAGAAACCCAGCGGGCTCTGGGTGAAACTGTCCAGGTAGCCGGGGCTGGACACGAACAGGAACCCGCTGAGGCCAAAGGGCAGGATCATCAGGACCAGGGCGGAGATCCGTCCTTCGGCGCTGAGCGCCTTGACCTGGCCCCGGATCTGGGAGCGCTCCCTGATCGTCTGGCCCACTTGGTCCAGGACCTCGGCCAGGTTGCCACCTACCTCGCGGTGGATGTCGATGGCCTGGGCGACCCAGTGGAAGTCTTCGCTGCCCATCCTGTCGGCAGTATCGTGCAGCGATTCGCCGAGGTCTCGGCCCAGCCGCGTTTCGTTGACCACCCGACGCAGCTCTTCGGACGTCGGTGCCGCCGATTCTGCCGAAACCGCGTCCACGGCGCGCAGCAGGCTGTGGCCGGCACGCAGGCCGCTGGCCAGCAGCTGGAGCGTGTCGTCGAGCTGGTCGGCGAAGGCCGCCCGGCGCCGGCCGGCGCGGAAGACCAGGACCGCCTTGGCGACGGCCGGGGCCGCAACGGCCAGGAGCAGGCCGGCGGCGGGCCCGGCGAGCATAAGCCCGAGGGCCGCGCCGACCACGGCGCCGGACAAAACCAGGACCACCAGTTCCGCGGGGCTGAGCCTCAGCCCGGCGGCTTCGAGGGCGCCGGCCATCGCCGGGGCTTCCCGGCGGCGGGCCAGGAGCCGTTCGATGGTGGCGGTGGAACGGGCGGCCACGTCACTGAGCCGGGAGCCCTGTTCCGGGGCGCCACGGCGGGACGCCGAAAGCCGCAGGGACCGCGTGCCGAAGGCGGCCGACACCAGCAGGGCCAGCGAGCCGTAGCAACACAGCATTCCTATAACCAGGACCACCGGGGTCATCGCGTCGCCGCCTGCGGGCGCAACGGGCCGGCGGCCGGCTCGAAGATGTCGGCCGGCAGGTCGATGCCCAGTTCCCGGAACCGGTCGGTAAACCGGGGACGAACCCCGGTTGGCATGGGCTTGCCCAGGAACCTGCCGCTGGCATCCACACCGGCGCTGTAGTCGAAGACGAAGGCGTCCTGCAGCGTCACGATGTCGCCTTCCATGCCCTGTACCTCGGTCACATGCGTGACCCGGCGGGTACCGTCGCGCAGGCGGGTCAACTGAACGATGACGTCCACCGCGGAGGCGATCTGTTCCCGGATCGCGCGCAGGGGCAGGTCCATCCCGGCCATCAGCACCAGGGTCTCCAGGCGCGCGATGGCGTCCCGGGGGGAGTTCGAATGCACCGTGGACAGCGATCCGTCGTGCCCGGTGTTCATGGCCTGGAGCATGTCCAGTGTTTCTCCGCCGCGGACCTCGCCCACCACGATCCGGTCCGGGCGCATGCGCAGCGAGTTGCGGACGAGGTCGCGGATGGTGATCGCGCCCTTGCCCTCGATGTTGCTCGGGCGGCTTTCCAGCCGGACCACGTGGTCCTGCTGCAGCTGCAGTTCTACGGCGTCTTCGATGGTGACGATGCGTTCGCCGGCCGGAATGAAGGAGGAGAGCACGTTGAGCAGCGTGGTCTTTCCGGTGCCGGTGCCGCCGGAGACGATGATGTTCAGCCGTGACCGGACGCAGGCGTCCAACAACGCGGCCATCTCCGGGGAGAGCGTGCCGAAACCAATGAGGTCCTGGACCTGGAAGGGGTCGGCGGCGAACTTCCGGATGGTCAGGGAGGACCCGTTGACTGCCAGCGGCGGGATGACCGCATTCACGCGCGAGCCGTCGGCCAGGCGGGCGTCAACGAGCGGCGACGATTCGTCGATCCGGCGGCCGACCCTGGACACGATGCGTTCAATGACCCGGCGCAGCTGGTCCTCGGACAGGAAGCGGGCCGAACTGCGCGAGAGCTTGCCCTTGTGCTCCACGTAGATCATGTCGGGTCCGTTCACCATGATTTCGGAGACGTCCGGATCCTCCAGCAGCGGCTGCAGCGGACCGTAGCCGAGCACGTCGTCGCTGACCTCACGGATCAGGCGCTGGCGCTCCAGGTGGCTGAGCGAATTTTCTTCTTCCTCGACCACCTTGGCAAGCTCCTGCTGCACCACGAGATGCAGCTTGTCCTCGTCCAGGGAAGCATCCAGCAGGCGTGATCCCATGCGTTCGAAGAGGACCGTGCTCGCACGTTCCTTCATCTTGGACAGGGCATCCTGGGCCGGGGGAAGGGCGGCCGGGGGAGCCGTGCGGCCGGCAGCGGCCGGCTGCGCCGCGGCCAGGGTGGACGAGGCAGTCGCCGG
>NZ_JBNHGE010000069.1:0-6321 GCF_059090935.1 Arthrobacter sp. Y3223166
CCAGGCCCTGGGCACGCTGGCCGACGCAGCGGTGCGCCGCAGCGCCTGAGCCGGCAGCCCGGGGCCCGACCCCCGCGGGTTGGGCAATTGCGCCGGCTACCGGGTCCCTACCAGCCGAGCGCCTGGGCGCGGCGGCGGATCTCGGTTTTGCGGCCCTCGCGCAGCGCGTCGATGGGCCGGCCGGGCAGCGAGTCATCGGCGGTGAAGAGCCAGACCAGGGCTTCCTCATCGCTGTAGCCGGCGTCGGACAGCACCGCCAGGGTCCCCTTGAGGCTTTCGAGCACGGTCCCGCCGACCAGGAACGCCGCCGGCACCGAGCGGATCCTGCGCTCCCCCACGCGCGCCTCCACCAAGGCGCGTTCTTCGAGCAGGGCGTGCACCTTTTTAATGGAGACGTCCAGTTGTTCGGCGACGTCGGGAAGGGGCAGCCAGTCGGTAATCAGTTCTTCAAGTTCACTCACCGTATAAGGGTGCCACGGCGGCCCCCGCGGAGCCATTTCCTTTTCGACACGCCGCCTTCATTCTTCATTCTCCGCCGGTGGCTTTTGTGTTATGCGTCAATAGTGTAAATTCACTTGAGTAACAGCTTTCACATCGATAACAAACGGCACACCAGTACCACTGTGCGGCCCGTTGGGGGACGCTCGCCAGGCCGCAGAACAAGGATGAGGGACACCAATGACCGATCAGCGCCCGATCACGCGCAACGACCGCAGCCAGCCCCGCCGGGTACTACTGTCCGCGGCAGCAACCGCGGCGATTCCCGCCGTCGTGCTGTCCTCCGCTGCCTTGGCCATGCCGGCCCAGGCAGCCGAGCTGCCGCCGCGCTCTGCGCTGCAGCCCAAGGCGGCGATTCCGGGCGTTACGGTTCCGGCGACCGCTTTCATTCCCGCTTCCCAGGTTGCCGCCCGATTGCCCGCTTCCCTGCGGGCGCAGAACACTCCCGCCGTCCATACGGTGAGGGCCGGCGAGACGATCAGCGGCATCGCGGCCCGGTACGGCCTCTCCACGCAGAAGGTACTGTCGCTGAACGGCCTCAGTGCCAGCACCATCATTCACCCGGGGCAGAAGATCAAGCTGGGCGGCTCGGCCGCCAAGTCCTCCGGCAACGCCGCGAAGCAGTCCTCGTCGGGTTCCGGCAGCTACACCGTCAGGTCCGGCGATACCCTCTCCGGCATCGCCGCCAAGCACGGCATGAGCCTGGGCGCCGTGCTCTCGGCCAACAACCTCAAGATCAGCTCGATCATCTACCCGGGCCAGAAGATCTCGGTCAACGGCGGCGCCGCCCAGGTCTCGGCCGCCTCAACCGTTACCCGTGCGAAACCTTCCACCAAAACCGTCGCCGGTACCGGCAGCTACACGGTCAAGTCGGGCGATACCCTCTCCGGGATTGCCGCCAAGCACGGCATGGGTTTGGGCGCCCTCCTCTCCGCCAACAACCTCAAGATCAGCTCGATCATCTACCCGGGCCAGAAGATCTCGGTCAACGGCGCGGCCAAGGCCTCCAGCGCCTCCGCCCCGGCCGCGCAGGCGAAACCTTCCACCAAGGCGGTCGCGCCCTCCGGCACCGGCAGCTACACGGTCAGGCCGGGCGATACCCTCTCCGGGATTGCCGCCCGCCACGGCATGAGCCTGGGCTCCGTCCTCTCCGCCAACAACCTCAAGGTCACCTCGGTCATTTACCCCGGACAGAAGATCAAGGTGAGCGGTTCGTCGGTCACCAGCGCGTCGGCGTCGTCCAAGGCACCGGCCAACAGCGCCGCAGCCACCGGCGGGGGCAGCTATACGGTCAAGTCCGGCGATACGCTGTCCGGCATTGCCGGCAAGCTGAACGTGACCCTGTCCAGCCTGCTGCAGTCCAGCGGCCTGAAGTCGACGTCGATCATCCACCCGGGCCAGAAGATCACCGTCCCCGGCGGTGCGCAAACCACGACGTCGAGTGTGGGCACCGCGTCGGCCCAGCCGCTGGTTCCCAGTACCTTCCTGCACTACACCTACCCGGCCGCGGTGGTGGGCAAGGCGAACGAGAACAAGCGCCTGCTGCTCTCCACCCCGCAGCCCACCCAGGCGCAGATGAAGGACATCATCGCCGAGACGGCCGTCAAGATGGGGGTGGACCCGCGGCTCGCCCTGGCGCACGCCTACCAGGAATCCGGCTTCCAGCAGGACGCCGTGTCCCCGGCCAACGCGATCGGCGCCATGCAGGTCATTCCGTCCTCGGGCGAGTGGGCCTCGACCCTGGTGGGCCGCAAGCTCAACCTGCTGGATCCGTACGACAACGCAACCGCCGGCGTAGCGATCATCCGATCCCTGGTGAGCACCAGCCCGTCCCTGGACATCGCCATTGCGTCCTACTACCAGGGCCAGTATGGCGTGATGACGTACGGCATGTACAAGGATACGAAGGCCTACGTGGCCGCGGTGAAATCGCACATGAAGAAGTTCTAGCGGCCACCGCCCCCGTGGCAAAAGGACCCGAATCGCAGTGTTGATTCGGGTCCTTTCGCTCATCGGACTTAGGATCATAGAGTGCAACCGGCAACTGATTCACTGGTCGGCGCCCTGATCGACGGGCGCTACCGGGTTGCCTCGCGCCTGGCGCGCGGCGGGATGTCCACCGTTTACCTGGCGTCCGACACCCGGCTGGACCGCAATGTGGCGCTCAAGGTCCTCTATCCCTACCTGGCGGAAGACGCCGGCTTCCTGGAGCGGTTTGAACGCGAGGCCAAGTCCGCGGCCCGGCTCTCACACCCCCATGTGGTGGGCGTCTACGACCAGGGCATCGACGGCAACGTCGCCTACCTCGCGATGGAATATGTGCCCGGACACACGCTGCGGGACCTGCTCGACGAGTCCGCTCCGCTGACGCCGCGGCATGCGCTGGCTGTCCTTGATCCTGTGATCGAGGGGCTCGCCGCAGCGCACGCCGCTGGTCTGGTGCACCGGGACATCAAGCCGGAGAACGTGCTGATGTCCGACGACGGCCGGGTCAAGCTCGGAGACTTCGGCCTGGCACGCGCCGTGACCACCAGCACCAACACCGGGTCCCTGATCGGGACGGTGGCGTACCTGCCGCCCGAATTGGTCACCGGCACCGCGTCCGATGAACGCAGCGATGTCTACTCGGTGGGCATCATGCTGTTCGAGATGCTGACCGGGCGTCAGCCGTTCACCGGCGACGTGCCGATCCAGGTGGCATTCCAGCACGTCAATTCCACCGTCCCCGCGCCGTCGACCCTGGTTCCCGGGCTGGCTCCCGACCTCGACGAACTGGTGCTCTGGTGCACCGGATCCGATCCGGACCAGCGGCCGGTGGACGCCGCCGCGCTGCTGGGTGAACTGCGGCACGTGCACAAATCCCTCAGCGACGCCCAGCTGGATGCGCGGCCTCCCCGGGCCGAGCCGGCGGGAACATCATCCACCCAGGTCATCCCGTCCGATCCGCACCGCACCACCGTCATTTCCCGCTCCGCAAACCACACGCAGGTTTTCAGGGCCGGCGAGGCCGCCGCGGCGGCACCGGCCGCGCAGCAGCGCCCGCTCTCCGCCCGCGATTCCAAGAAGCGCCAGCGGGAACTCGCCCGCCAATCGCGGCGTCCCGAACAGAACCTGCGCCGCGGAAATCCCCGGCGCCGGGGCATCATCTGGATTGTCGTGCTGGCCATCCTGGCCGCCTTGGTCGCAGCCGCAGGGTGGTTCTTCGGCATGGGGCCAGGCGCCATTGTTTCCGTACCCGACGTTGCCGGCAAGCCGGTGGCCGAAGCCGAGGGCATGCTACGGGAACAGGGGTTGGAGTACACGCTCGAGGAAGTCTTCGACGAGAAGTTGGCCGCGGGGGTAGCCGTCGGCACGGAACCCGATGCGCCCGTCGAAGTCCGCCGCTTCGAGCAGGTGGCCCTCGTGGTCTCGAAGGGCCCGGAGCTCTTCGGCGTGCCCGCGTTGGCGGGCATGAGCGTGGAGGAGGCCACCGCCGCGCTGGAGGAGGCTGGGCTGGCCGCCGGTGATGTCAAGGAGAAGTACGACGAAGAAGCAGCGGCGGGTACCGTCCTCGGCCACAAACCCGGCGAGGGCGAACAACTGCGGCGGGGCACCGCCGTCGGGCTCACGGTCTCCAAGGGGCCGAAGCCGTTCAGCGTGCCGCAGGTGGTGGGCCAGCCGCAGTCCGACGCCGCCGCAGCCTTGGAAGGCGCCGGCCTGAAGGTGGCGGTGGCCCCGGAGGCCGTGTTCGACCGCAACGTCCCGGCCGGCTCGGTCGCGGCGCAGACGCCGGCCGAAGGACAGGTCATCCGCGGTGACACCGTGACGCTGACGCTTTCCAAGGGCCCGCGGATGGTCGAGGTTCCGGACACCGTGGGCCGGCAGGTCGACGAGGCGAAGCGCGCGCTGGAGGACCTGGGCTTCGAGGTGAAGGTCAAGGAGTTCCTCGGCGGCTTCTTCGGCACCGTGCGGACGCAGGACCCGGACAGCGGGTCGCTGCCGGAGGGATCGGTCATCACCCTGACCGTGGTGTGACGCTGTCCCTGGCGCGAGCAAGAGCCTGAGCCGGCAAGCCGGCGGCTCGCCCCGCCCGCGTCCCGTGAAGCCGGAAGGCCAGGAACCTGTTCACCTGGTTCCGGGCCTTCCATCTCGTCCCGGTCCTGAGGAGCGCGGGGACGGCGGGCGTGCGGCGGGCTACCGCTGGCGGGAGAGCGCCCCCGCCACCAGGAACGCCATCTCCAGGGACTGCATGTGGTTCAGCCGCGGGTCGCAGACGGACTCGTAGCGGTCCAGGAAGGCGTTCTGATCGATGGGATCGGCGCCGCCCAAGCACTCCGCCACGTCGTCGCCGGTCATTTCCACGTGCAGGCCGCCCGGGAAGGTGCCCAGTTCGTGGTGCACGTCGAAGAAACCGCGCACCTCCTCGATGACGTCGTCGAAGTTCCGGGTCTTGTAGCCGTTGGGCGAGGTGACCGTGTTGCCGTGCATGGGGTCGGTCACCCAGAGCACCTTGGCGCCGCTCTCGGTGACCCGCTTTACGAGCTCCGGCAGCTTGTGGCGGATGTTGCCGGCACCCATCCGCGTGATGAAGGTCAGCCTGCCCGGCTCGCGCTCGGGATCCAGTTTGTCGATCAGCCGCAGGGCGTCGTCGGCGGACGTGGTCGGGCCCAGCTTGACGCCGATGGGGTTCCGCACCCGGGACAGGAAGTCCACGTGGGCGCCGTCCAGCTGGCGGGTGCGTTCACCGATCCAGAGGAAATGCCCGGAGGTGTTGTAAGGCAGGCCCGTCCGCGAATCGATGCGGGTCAGCGCGCGCTCGTAGTCCAGCACCAGCGCCTCGTGGCTGGCGAAGAACTCGACCCGCTTGAGGGCGTCGAAGTCGGCGCCGCAGGCATCCATGAACTTCACGGCGCGGTCGATTTCGCGTGCCAGTGACTCGTAGCGCGAATGCGCCGGGTTGGCCGTGAAGCCCTTGTTCCAGTGGTGCACCAGGCGCAGGTCGGCGAAACCGCCCTGGGTGAAAGCCCGAATCAGGTTCAGGGTGGAAGCGGACGTGTGGTACGCCTGCACCATCCGGCTGGCATCGTGGGCCCGGGACTCGGGGGTGAATTCGAAGCCGTTGACCATGTCGCCGCGGTAGGCCGGCAGGGTCACGCCTTCACGGGTTTCGTCGTTGGACGAGCGGGGCTTCGCGAACTGCCCGGCCATCCGGCCCATCTTGATCACGGGCAGCGAGGCGCCGTAGGTGAGCACCACGGCCATCTGCAGGATGGTCTTGACGCGGGCACTGATCTTGTCGGCAGTGGCCGCGCCGAAGGTTTCGGCGCAGTCCCCGCCCTGGAGCAGGAACGCCTTGCCGTCGGCGGCCAGGGCCAGACGCTCCCGCAGGACGTCGACTTCCCCGGCAAAGACCAGCGGCGGCAGGGAGTTCAGCTCGGCAACGGAGGACGCGTAGACCGAGGGATCGTGCCAGGTGGGCTGCTGCACCACCGGCAGCTCTCGCCAGTCATCCAGACCGGGATAGTCCGCTGCCGTCGGCAGCTGGTCGGGAACGGAAGAAATGAAGGTTGTATCGGTCACCCTTCAATCGTAGACCTGCGGCTTCGCTGGCTTCACGTGCAGGGGTCATGGGCCGCCACACGGGCGTCACATTCCGACGGCGTCAGCGCCGGCCCTTCCGGCCGGATCGCGGGACTGTTCCCCCGGCGTCCGGGAGGCCGGCGGCCTCCGGTCCTTCCGCCGCGGCCGCGCCCGCTCCGCCGCTGTGCCCGGCGGTGCTGTCGGACGCGCTGCCGGACTCGCTGTCGGGCAGGGCGCCCGAGGGCGTGGCCGCTGCGGCGTGGC
>NZ_JBNHGE010000070.1:0-5239 GCF_059090935.1 Arthrobacter sp. Y3223166
GCTGGGGTGACGTTCTTGGATAAGGACGGCACCGCAGAGGACACCTACACGATCCCGGCCGTTGAGGGCGTGGATTACCTGGTCGGCGGCAAGGCTGTGGCAGCAGGCTCGTACAAGGGCACAGGCACCGTGACCATCACTGCGAAGGCACTGGCCGACTACGTCCTTGCTCCCGGCGCCGAGACCGAGTGGACGCACGCGTTTAAGGCCACTCCGTACCCGGTAACCCCGGCTGGGGTGACGTTCTTGGATAAGGACGGCACCGCAGAGGACACCTACACGATCCCGGCCGTTGAGGGCGTGGATTACCTGGTCGGCGGCAAGGCTGCGGCAGCAGGCTCGTACAAGGGCACAGGCACCGTGACCATCACTGCGAAGGCACAGGCCGACTACGTCCTTGCTCCCGGCGCCGAGACCGAGTGGACGCACGCGTTCAAGGCCACCACGTCCCCAGTGCCCACGCTGCAGTCCGCAGCGCCCCTCGTCTCTGGCACGACGAAGGTAGGCTCAACGCTGACCGTCGGCACCGGGACATGGACCTCGGGTACCACGTTCAAGTACCAGTGGTACCGCTCGGGCACAGCCATTACGGGTGCCACTGCCAAAACTTACAAGCTCACCGGTTCCGATGCCGGCAAGACTCTAAAGGTCAAGGTCACCGGCACCAAGACCGGGTATACCGTAGTGTCGAAGACCTCGAAGTCCACGATCGCGATCGCCAAGGGGACGCTCACCAGCAAGACCCCGGTCATCTCTGGCACGACGAAGGTGGGAAAGACGCTCGCTGCGACAACCGGGACCTGGACCTCCGGGACCACGTTAAAGTACCAGTGGTACCGTTCGGGCGCGGCCGTCAAGGGCGCCACTGCCCAAACTTACAAGCTCACCGGCTCCGATGCCGGCAAGACTCTAAAGGTGAAGGTCACCGGCACCAAGACCGGATATACCGTAGTGTCGAAGACCTCGAAGTCCACGATCGCGATCGCCAAGGGGACGCTCACCAGCAAGACCCCGGTCATCTCTGGCACGACGAAGGTCGGAAAGACGCTTACTGCGACAACCGGGATTTGGACCTCCGGAACCACGTTGAAGTACCAGTGGTACCGTTCGGGCGCGGCCATCAAGGGCGCCACTGCCAAGACCTACAAGCTCACCGGCAGCGACGCCGGCAGGACTATAAAGGTCAAGGTCACTGGCACCAAGACCGGATACACCAGCGTGTCAAAAACATCGACACCCACGGCCACGATCGGACGCTAAAACTCTAATGACTACGCCTGTTGGGGCTGCCCCGGGTTTCGTTGACTCTCGGGGTTGATGGTTTTCAGGCGGCTTGAGGGCCGGTTTCGATTGTCTCAAATTCGAGGGGTGTGAGGCGGCCAAGGGTCCGCTGACGGCGCCGGCGGTGGTAGGTCTTCTCGATCCAGGTAACGATGGCCAGACGCAATTCCTGCCTGGTGGACCAGCGCGGCCGGTCCAGGACGTTCTTCTGCAGCAGGGCAAAGAACGATTCCATGGCGGCATTGTCGCCGCAGGCGCCGACCCGTCCCATCGATCCGATCAGTCCGCTGCCCTTGAGCGTCCGCACGAACACCGTGGAGCGGAACTGGGAGCCGCGGTCGCTGTGCACCACAGTTTCCTGCGGCGACCTCAAAGCGACTGCATTGCGCAGCGCAGAGACGGCCAGAGAGGCCTTCATCCGGGAGTCGATGGAGTAACCGACGATCCGGTTGGAGTAGACGTCCTTGATTGCGCAGAGGTAGACCTTGCCCTCGTCGGTGCGGTGTTCGGTGATGTCCGTCAGCCACAGCTCATTCGGGGCGGAAGCGGTGAAGTTCCGGCCGACCAGATCGTCGTGGACCGGCGGGCCGGCCTTGCGGCTAAGTCCCCGCTTCTTGGCAAAGACGGACCAGATGCGCTGGCTGCTGCACAGCCGCTGCACCCGGTTCTCCCCGGCGCTGATGCCCAAGGCCGGCAGTTCGTCGGCGATGAACCGGTACCCGAATGACGGATCGTCGGCATGAATATCTAGGGCGGCGTTGATCAGATGGGCATCAGCCCGGTCCCGGTCGGAGACGGGATTGGCCTTCCATTTGTAGAAGGCCTGCTTGGAGAAGCCGAGCACCCGGCAGGTCACCGCGACGGCGATTCCGTCGGCGGCAAGGTTGAGGACCAGCGGGAATTTCATTTTGGGGGCAGTTCCCTCGCGAAGAACGCCGCGGCCCGCCGCAGGATCTCGTTCTCCTGCTCCAGCAGCCGGATCCGTTTCTTTGCGTCTCGCAGCTCCGCCGCTTCCTTCTCCGTCATGCCAGGGCTGACACCTTCTTCGATGTCGGCCTTTTTCAGCCAGTTATGCAGGGTCGCCTCGGAGATGCCGAAGTCCTTGGCGATCTGCGCCAGCGGGCTTCATGCTTCCGCGCAACGGCGACGACATCGCGGCGGAACTCGGCGGGGTAGGGCTTGGGCACAGGAACATCCTTCCTGCAAGGAATGAATCCTCACAAGTCAGACGTCAACTGAACCGGGGGCAGTCCCGGTCGTCCAAACTCCAGAACACGTAGGCGGCGCCGCTACAGTTGTCCAATGAAAACCAGTGCAGCAACTGCGACATGCGCTATCTCCCGGCGGTCACGTCGCTGAGTCGCCGTCCGTCCGGTCAATCACGCGGCCGGTGCCGGCGATTTCCCGTGCGAGCTCGATGCCGTCCTTGGCCTCCTGAAGGGACGGATACGTCACCGATTCGGCCATGAGTTTTCCCTTACCGTCCAGCATTCTGACCCGGTAGCCGCCGTCGGGCGCCTTGATCACTTCGAAATGCCCTGCCATGTCTAGCGTTCCTATCCACGAGGTTTCCACGGCGCTGTCGAGTCCAAACAGTATGCCATCCGGCGTTTACTGCCGTCTTGGGCCCTTGCCACACCCGCCCGCCGCGAGGAAAGTGGACAGTACGCTGACACGCTAGCGAAGGGAAAAACCCATGCAGATCGACAAGCAGCAGATCATCGACTTCCTCAAGCAGCAGGGAAACGAGGACCAGGCGGTTGCGGCAGATGCCGAACTGCCGCAGAAGGTGGACACCGAGCGCGACTCAGGGCTGTTGTCCAAGCTGGGCATCGACGTCGACGCGCTCCTCGGCAAGCTCCCCGGGGGATTGGGCGAGAAGCTTGGCGGCATGAAGGACAAGCTGGGCGGCTTCGGGTAACAAACGCTTCCGCCTAAAGCGGCCGCGCCCCGCAGCGCCCGGAGGACTTCCTAGCGGTTGGCTCCGGGCGTTGCCGTGCCCGCCACCATGGGATTTATCGGCAGCCATGCCGGGCCGACCGCGAACTCGTCTTGCACTGACACGCTGAAGCCGGCGGCAGCGATCGCCGCCGCGGTGTTCCGGTTGGGCTCGCAGCCCTGCGCCGCGAATGACCACACGGGCCGCAGCAGGTCCTGAACTTTGCCGTGCGCGCCCGGGCCGCGCACGTGCTCCAGGAAGAGAAGCTTGCCGTCTGGCTTGAGCACTCGCCTGGTTTCGGCCAGAGCCGCCGCCTGGTCGGGGACGCTGCACAGCACCAGGGTGAACACCACGGCATCCACGCTGGCGTCCTCGGCCGGCAGGTCCTCGGCTACCGCATCCACGACGCGCACCGCTGCGGAGTGGGACCCCACCCGGGGCTCCAGTCGCTTGCGCATGTTCGGGTCCGGCTCGACCAACGTCACGGAGCACCCCGGCGGGAAGTACGGCAGATTCGCGCCGGTGCCGGCACCGACGTCGTACACAATCCCGCTCAGTCCGGACAGCAAGGCCTTGCGATGCGACGCGAGCTCCGCCGGTTCGCGGCGAATGGCAGCATCATATTGCGCGGCGAACAGCGCGCTTCGCAGTCCCATGAGCGTGGTCCTTTGTTCGGCTCGGGAGTGGGCCCCGGTGTCGACCATACTCCGGGTGCCCGGCGGAAGGGAGGGCGTTCAGGCCGGCCGCGTGGTTTCCTCCGGTTCCTCGGGCTGCTCCTGTCCGTCCGCACGTTCCTTGGCCGCCTTAAGCTGCCTGTGCAGCGAAGCGTTGTCCTCTTCCAGCTCCAAAACCTTGCCGACGCCGGCCAGGTTCACGCCGTCGTCGACCAGCTCTCCGATGCGTCGGAGGCGGTCGACGTCGTCCTGGCTGTACCGCCGCGTGCCGCCCGCCGTGCGCTCCGGTTCCAGCAGGCCGCGGCGTTCGTACAGGCGCAGGGTTTGCTCGCCCACGCCCACGATGTCTGAGACCACGGAGATGCCGTAGACGCCCTTGTCCGTCCGCGGCTGCCGCTTCTTCTCGCGTGCCAAAATTCCTCCCAAAACCGACTTGCAAACATAGTAGCGCAGAGTCATAATATCTGTGCGCTCGAACATAGATTTAGTGAGCGCCGAAGAGAAGAACTGAAGGAGGCTGCCATGTTGATGAGAACTGATCCCTTCCGTGAGCTGGACCGCCTGACCCAGCAGGTCTTCGGAAACCAGGCTCGCCCGGTGGCGATGCCGATGGATGCGTGGCGCGAGGGCGAGGAGTTCGTCGTCGAACTCGACCTGCCCGGCGTCGATCCGTCCACCATTGACCTGGACGTTGAACGCAATGTCCTCACGGTTGCTGCGGAGCGCAAGTCCAAGATCGAGGACGGCAAGGAAGTCGTTGCCGCCGAACGGCCCAGCGGCACGTTTAGCCGCCAGCTGATCCTGGGCGACACGCTGGATACGGACAAGGTCACGGCGAATTACGAGGCCGGCGTGCTGTCCCTGCGGATCCCCATCCGCGAGCAGGCCAAGCCGCGTAAGATCGAGATCAACAGCGGAGACACCAAGCAGATGATCGACGCCTGACCTGTGGGATCGCAGCCGGTGGTGACGTCCGGGCGCGGGCGGAGCCACCGGCTGGCCGTGAGCGGCGAACGCTTCCGGCAGCAGGAGGGAGGCACGCGTGGGTGACACCGACTTCTACGCCGTCCTGGGTGTGGCGCCCGACGCCAGCGATGCGGACATCCGGCGCGCCTACCGGGCCTTGCTGCGCCTGCATCATCCTGATTTGAACCACGACGGCGATGCGCCGCGGTCTCGTGCCGACGGCTTGGCGATGGGGGCCATCCTGCAGGCTTACTCTGTCTTGGGAGACGTGGGCCGCCGCGCAGATTACGACCGCGGACGCGTCCGGAGCGGCGGACGCGGGCAAACGGCGGCGTCTTCGCCAGGCGGCCGCCGCGGCGACCCAACGGCGGCTTCGACC
>NZ_JBNHGE010000071.1:0-4820 GCF_059090935.1 Arthrobacter sp. Y3223166
CTCGTCGTGCTGGACCGGGCCGGGCAGGCGGCGGAGGTCGACGGACTCCGCCGGCCGCTGCGCCACGCGTTCGGCGCAGACGGCACGATCTGGCTGGGCGACGCCGGCTGGTCGGCCCGGGTTACCGTCCGCGGCCGGGAGCGCCGGCTCGCCGATGCCCTCGCGGGGGTCCGCCAAGCCGAGGGGGAGGCATCACCCGAGGTGCGCTCGCCGATGCCCGGGACGGTGACATCCGTGGCGGTGGCCAACGGCGACCGGGTGGTGGCCGGCCAGCCGCTGTTGACGGTGGAAGCGATGAAGATGGAACACCAGCTGAGCGCCGCGATCGCCGGCGAGGCCAGCATCAACCTCAAACCCGGCGACCTGGTCAAGGCCGGCCAGATCGTCGCCGTCGTGCGGGCAGCGGATCCTGTCCCCGAAGAACCTGAACAGAAAGGGGCATGACCATGCCTGACTTTTCACTGAGCGAGGACTACCAGGACCTGGTGGAGACCGTGCGGGAATTTGCCCGCGAGGTGGTGGCCCCGGTGTCCGCCAAGCACGACGAGGAGCACAGCTTCCCGTACAAAGTGGTGGCACAGATGGGCGAGATGGGACTGTTCGGCCTCCCGTTCCCCGAGGAGTACGGCGGCATGGGCGGCGATTACTTCGCGCTCGCCCTGGCGCTGGAAGAACTCGGTGCGGTGGACCAATCGGTGGCGATCACCCTGGAGGCCGGGGTCTCCTTGGGGGCCATGCCCATCTACCGCTTCGGCAGCGAGGACCAGAAACAACAGTGGCTGCCCATGCTGGCCAGCGGCGAGGCGCTCGCCGGCTTCGGCCTGACCGAACCCGAAGCGGGCTCCGACGCGGGCGGCACGAAGACCCGGGCCGAGCTCGTGGACGGGCAGTGGGTGGTCAACGGGCACAAGGAATTCATCACGAATTCCGGCACCGACATCTCCCGGCTGGTCACCGTCACGGCGGTCACCGGCACCTCGGAGCGCGACGACGGCTCGCTGAAGAAGGAGATTTCCACCATCCTGGTTCCCACCGACACCCCGGGCTTCACCGCCGAGAAGGCGTACAACAAGGTGGGCTGGAACGCCTCCGACACGCATCCGCTCACCCTGGACAACGTCCGGGTCCCGGAGGAGAACCTGCTGGGCCGCCGCGGCCGGGGGTATGCGAACTTCCTGCAAATCCTGGACGAGGGCCGGATCGCCATCGCCGCGCTGGCCACGGGCGCGGCGCAGGGCTGCGTGGACGAGGCGGTGCGCTACGCCAAGGAGCGCCAGGCCTTCGGCACCAGCATCGGCTCCTTCCAGGCCATCCAGTTCAAGATCGCCCGGATGCAGGCCCGCGCGCACACGGCGCGGCTGGCGTATTACGACGCCGCGGCCCGGATGCTCGCCGGCCAACACTTCAAAACCCAGTCCGCGATTGCCAAGATGGTGGCAGGCGAAGCCGCCATGGACAACGCCCGCGATGCCACGCAGATTTTCGGCGGCTTCGGCTTCATCAACGAATTCCGGGTGGCGCGCCACTACCGTGACTCGAAGATCCTGGAGGTCGGGGAAGGGACCACCGAAGTGCAGCTGATGCTCATCGCCCGCGAACTGGGGCTTTGACGGGCCGCAGGCAGAGGAGGACGCAGTGATCGACAAGGTAGTAGCTTCCGCCGCGGAGGCCGTGGCGGACATTCCCGACGGCGCCTCGCTGGCCGTGGGCGGCTTCGGCCTGTGCGGCATTCCGGTGGCGCTGATCCAGGCCCTGCACGACGCCGGCACCACCGACCTGGAAACCATCAGCAACAACTGCGGCGTGGACGACTGGGGGCTGGGCGTGCTGCTGGCCGACGGGCGGATCCGGCGCACCATCAGCTCCTACGTGGGCGAGAACAAGGAGTTCGCCCGGCAGTTCCTGGCCGGCGAGCTGGAAGTGGAGCTGACCCCCCAGGGGACGCTGGCGGAAAAGCTGCGCGCCGGCGGGGCCGGGATACCCGCGTTCTATACGGCCGCCGGGGTCGGCACCCAGGTCAGCGAGGGCGGGCTGCCGCGCAAATACGACGCCGACGGCGGGGTCGCCAAGGCGTCCGAACCGAAGGAAGTCCGCAGCTTCGGCGGGGCCGACTACGTGCTGGAGGAATCCCTGCGGCCCGACTTCGGCCTGGTGCACGCCTGGAAGGGCGACCGCCTGGGCAACCTGGTGTTCCACGTGACCGCCATGAATTTCAATCCGCTGTGCGCCATGGCCGGCAGGATCACGATCGCCGAGGTCGAGGAACTCGTGGAACCGGGCGAACTGGACCCCCAGCAGATCCACACCCCCGGCATCTTCGTCCAGCGGGTGGTGGTGGCGCCGGAGGTGGAAAAGCGGATCGAAAAACGCACGGTGCGGTTGGCCGGCCACGACACCGGCGCGACCGGGAAGTAAGGAGCACGCCATGGCGCTGACGCGCAACGAACTGGCCGCCCGGGTGGCCAAGGAACTGGAAAACGGGCAGTACGTGAACCTGGGCATCGGCATGCCCACCCTCATCCCCAACTACATCCCCGACGGCGTGGAAGTCATCCTGCATTCGGAGAACGGGATCCTCGGCGTCGGCCCCTATCCGACCGAGGACAACATCGACCCGGACCTGATCAACGCGGGCAAGGAGACCGTCACGCTCAACCGGGGAGCGGCGATCTTCGACTCTTCCGCTTCCTTCGGCATGGTCCGCGGCGGGCACGTCGACGTCGCCGTTCTCGGCGCCATGCAGGTGTCCCGGACCGGGGACCTGGCCAACTGGATGATCCCCGGCAAGATGGTCAAGGGCATGGGCGGTGCCATGGACCTGGTCTTCGGCGCCAAACGGCTGATCGTCATGATGGAACACGTGGACAGGGACGGGAATCCCAAGATTTTGACCGAATGCACGCTGCCGCTGACCGGCAGGGGCTGCGTGGACACCATCATCACCGACCTGGCGGTCATCGACGTCGGGGAGCAGGGACTGGTGCTGCGCGAGACGGCCCCCGGCGTCGACATGCGGGACGTCGTGGCGGCCACCGGAGCCGAGCTCCGGGTCGACCAGTACCAGGCGGGTGCCCGGTGAACACCGACGCCGGGGCAGCGGCGACGCCGTCGGAAGCGGCCGGGGCGCAGAAAGTGATCATCCAGCGCGGGCTCTACTTCGAGGAGATCGAGGCAGACGTCATCTACGCGCACCGGCCGGGCCGGACGGTCACCGAGGCGGATAATGTTTTCTTCACCACCGCCACCATGAACAACCAGGCGCTGCACCTGGACGCGGCGTGGGCGGCGGAGCAGCCGTTCGGCCAGCGGCTGATGAATTCCATGTTCACCCTCGCCACCGTGGTGGGCCAGTCGGTCGGCCAGCTCACCCAGTCCACGATCGTGGCTCAGCTGGGCATGACCGACGTGACGTTCCCGCACCCGCTCTACCACGGGGACACCCTGTACACGGAGACGGTGGTCACCGACAAGCGGCTGTCCCGGTCCCGGCCGGGGACCGGGGTGGTGACCATGCACCATACCGGCCGGAACCAGCACGGGGATGTGGTCGCCACGGTGACGCGCAGCTGCCTGATGTGGACCAAGGATGGCCACGCGGACGCCATCGCGGGCTCGGAAACGGCCGACGCCGAACTGTGGGACGGCCGGCCCGGGGACGGAAGCCGATGACCGGCTTCGGCATGGGACCGGCCATCCTGTTTTGTCCGGCGGACCGCCCGGACCGGTACGGCAAGGCGGCCGCACGCGCCGACGCGGTGATCCTGGACCTGGAGGACGCCGTTGCTCCGGCCGACCGTGCGGCGGCCCGGGCAGCCATCATCGACAACCCGCTGGACCCCGACCGGACGATCGTCCGGGTCAACGCGGCCGGCACCGCCGACCACGCACCGGACCTGGAGGCCGTCCGCCGGTCCGGCTACCGCACCATCATGCTGGCAAAGGCGGAGGACGCGGCGGCCGCCGGCGGGCTGGGGGAGTACTCGGTGGTGGCCCTGTGCGAGACGGCCCTCGGCGTGCTGCGCGCCGCGGAACTGGCACGCTGCGCGAACGTCACCGCGCTGATGTGGGGAGCCGAGGACCTGGTCGCCTCACTGGGCGGCAGCTCCAGCCGGTTCGCGTCCGGAACCTATCGGGACGTGGCCCGGCAGGCGCGTTCGCAGGTCCTGCTCGCCGCCGGCGCCTACGGCAAGGCCACCATCGACTCGGTCTACCTCGACATAGCGGACCTCGGCGGGCTCGCCGCCGAGGCTGAGGACGCCGTCGCCTCGGGGTTCGCGGCCAAGGCCATCATCCACCCCAGCCAGGCCGACGTGGTGCGGGCCGCTTATCGCCCGGGCGAGGAGGAAACCGACCATGCGGCCGCGCTGCTGGCCGCCGCCGCCACCGAATCCGGGGCCTTCCGGTTCCGCGGCCAAATGGTCGACGGGCCGGTCCTCAAGCACGCCGAGCAGATCCTGCGGCGGGCCCGGCAAACCCCGTCCTAACGTCTGGTCGGGACGCAGGCCCCGTCCTGACTCGTGAGCGGGGCCGGAACACGGTCCTAGCGGCCTATCGGGACGTAAAACTTCTCCGGCCGGCCGGCTGCCCCGTAGCGCGGGGTGATCCGTGCCTCGCCGCGCGACACCAGGTACTCCAGGTAGCGCCGCGCGCTGACCCGGGCCAGGCCCAGCCGCCCGGCGACCTCGGACGCAGAGGAGGCAGCGCCGGCCGCATGCAGGTCGGCGATCACCGCCTCCAAGGTGGGCAGGGACAGGCCCTTGGGCAGCGGGACCGCGGCCCCGGAGCCGGACAGCGCGACGGCGGAAAGCGCGGCGAGGCCG
>NZ_JBNHGE010000072.1:0-4595 GCF_059090935.1 Arthrobacter sp. Y3223166
GTTGAGCAGCCGGCCGGGCAGGCGGGGCCTGGGGCGGCCGGCAGCCGGCTGCCCGGTCCACGCCTCCTGCGCCGGGCAGCGGCCCTTCAGCCGCGGTGTTGCCGTTCTGGTAAGTTCAATTCATGCCCAATATGCCCGCCCGGCATCTTGTCCGACGGGCCGGATTGTCTGGAGGAGCTGTGGGTCTTCGACCGCTGACGGAGAGCGAACGCACCACCGCCCGGCTGAAAGCGACGGCCGCCCGGGTCGAGCGCGCGGAAATCAAGGCCAAAGTGAAATCCGGCGCCATGACCGTCGCCGAGGTAATCGAGGCGGCCGGGTCAATGGAATCGGTCGGCCGGCTGCGCGTGGCCGACCTGCTCGAATCCTTGCCGGGCATCGGACCGGTCCGCGCCGCCGCCATCATGGAGGCGGTCCGCATTGCGCCCAGCCGCCGGCTGCGCGGGCTCGGCATCCACCAGCGGCGAGCCCTGATAGACCACTTGGAATCCCAGTAACAGATGGAAGATATGTCCGACAAACCCCGCCTGACCGTTCTCGCCGGCCCCACCGCCGTCGGCAAGGGCACCGTTTCCACCTATATCCGCGACAACTACCCCGACGTCTGGCTTTCCGTATCCGCCACCACCCGGGAACCGCGGCCCGGTGAGCAGGACGGCGTCCATTACTTTTTCGTCGGCCCCGAAGAGTTCGACCGCCTGGTGGCGGCCGGCGACATGCTGGAATGGGCCCTGGTGCACGGCCGGAACCGCTACGGCACGCTGCGGCGCACCGTCGAAGAGGCCATGGCAGACGGAAAGTCCGTGCTCTTGGAGATCGACCTGCAGGGCGCCCGGCAGGTCAAACAGTCCATGCCCGATGCCACGTTCGTGTTTCTGGCCCCGCCCAGCTGGGAGGAAATGGTCCGCCGGCTGGTGGGGCGCGGCACGGAAACACCCGAGGAACAGCAGCGCCGGCTGGAAACCGCTAAACTGGAACTTGCTGCCGAGCCAGAGTTCGATTTCACCGTCGTGAATGACGATGTCAAGCGGGCGGCAGACGAGCTCGTTTCATTGATGGGACTTGTTCCGCACCCGCGCTGAGCGGGCCCCGAAGAACACGTCCCGGAACCCATTGGAGATTTTGTGTCGACCAACCTCGAAGGCATCATCAACCCGCCGATCGACTCCCTGCTGGAAGCAACGGATTCGAAGTACGCGCTGGTGATTTACGGTGCCAAGCGTGCCCGCCAGATCAACGCCTACTACTCGCAGCTGCACGAAGGCCTGTTCGAGTATGTCGGCCCGCTGGTGGACACGAAGCTGAACGAGAAGCCGCTGTCCATCGCACTGCGCGAAATCAACGAGGGCCTGCTGGTCAGCAAGCCCGTCGAAAAGGTTGCAGAGTAACCAGCGTCTAACACCGGGGCAGGCATGCGGATCATTTTGGGCGTAGGCGGCGGGATCGCCGCCTACAAGTCGGCATCCCTGCTTCGGTTGTTTAAGGAAGCCGGCCACGAGGTGACGGTGATCCCGACCGACGCCGCCGAGAAGTTCGTTGGCCGCGCCACGTGGGAGGCCCTCTCCGGCAACCCGGTGAGCAACAGCGTGTTCGATGCCGTCGAGTCGGTCAACCACGTCCGCCTCGGCCGGGAAGCCGACCTCGTGGTGGTATGCCCGGCCACAGCGGACCTGTTGGCGCGCGCCGCCGCCGGCCTGGCCGGCGACCTGCTCACCAACACCCTGTTGGTGGCCACCGCGCCGGTGGTCTTTGTGCCGGCCATGCACACCGAAATGTGGCAGCACCCGGCCACCGTGGCGAACGTGGCAACGCTGCGCGGCCGCGGCATCACGGTGATGGACCCGGCCATCGGGCGGCTCACCGGCAAGGACACCGGCCCCGGCCGGCTGCCCGAACCGGCGGACATCTACGACTTCATCACCGCAGCCCTCGCAGACGGGACTTTGCAACCGCGGACGACGGCGGAGGCCGGCTGGCCGGCGGATGCGTCCGCCCCCGCCCTCGCGGCTCCGGAACCCGGTCCGCTGGCCGGCAAGCGGGTCCTGGTCACCGCCGGCGGTACCCGCGAACCGCTGGACCCCGTACGCTTCCTGGGCAACCGGTCCTCCGGCAAGCAGGGCGTGGCACTGGCCCGCGCCGCTGCGGCCGCGGGAGCGGAGGTTGAACTGATCGCCGCCCACCTTGAGGTGGATATCCCGGACGGGATCAAGTCCAGCTCGGTGGAAACCGCCCTGGACCTGCGCGAGGCGACGCTCGAAGCGGCGGCGCGCTCCGACGTCGTCATCATGGCAGCCGCCGTGGCGGATTTTCGTCCGGCTGAAGTGACCGACACCAAGATCAAGAAGCGCGACGACGCCGACGACCCCGTGATCACGCTGGTGCGGAACCCGGACATCCTGGTGGAGGTCGTGCAGCAGCGCGGCTCCGGCGAGGTGCCGCTGATTATCGGTTTCGCCGCGGAAACCGGCGACGACCGCGGCGACGTGCTCGACTACGCGCGCAGCAAGCTCGAGCGAAAGGGCTGCGACCTGCTGGTGCTCAACCGCGTGGGCCGCGACCTGGTGTTCGGGCAGGATGACACCGAGATCACGGTGCTCGCACGCAGCGGCGTCGAACCGCAGACCCACCGCGGCAGCAAAGACAGCGCGGCCGCGGTGGTCGTCGAGCGCATCACCGCCGAACTCTCCCGCTGACACTGCACGCGGGCGCTTCCGGCCGGCCGCGAAAACCAGGCCGCCCGTGACCCCCTGTGTACTACCGTTTCGCTCCATGACCCGGCCTTTCGAGGCCGCGCCAACCGTTCCGTGGCGGTCCTCGCCAGCAAGTAAGGTATGTCTGTGACTTCTTCTGACAGCAATCTGCGGCTCTTCACGTCCGAGTCCGTGACCGAAGGCCATCCGGACAAGATCTGTGACCAGATTTCCGACGCCATTCTCGACGCGCTGCTGCGCGAGGATCCCGAGTCGCGGGTAGCCGTAGAGACGCTGACGACGACCGGCCTGGTCCACGTGGCCGGCGAGGTCACCACGAAGGGCTATGTGGAGATCCCCCAGATTGTCCGCGACACCATCCTGGAGATCGGATACAACTCCTCGGATAAGGGGTTTGACGGCGAGCGTTGCGGCGTGTCGGTTTCGATCGGGCAGCAGTCGCCGGAGATTGCCTCCGGGGTCTTTAATTCGTTCGAAACCCGCGAGGGGACCGGCATCGATGCGCGCGATGCCCAGGGTGCCGGTGACCAGGGCATCATGTTCGGCTATGCCAGCGACGAGACCGACGTCTTGATGCCCGCACCGATCTGGCTCGCGCACCGGCTGTCCGAGCGTTTGACCGAGGTGCGGAAGGACGGGACGCTTCCGTATCTGCGGCCCGACGGCAAGACGCAGGTGACCATCGGTTATGACGGCGACAAGCCGGTGTCGGTTAACTCGGTCGTGATTTCCAGCCAGCATGAAGGCGGCGTGGACCTCGACCACCTGCGTGCTGACCTCGCCTCGCGCGTGATCGAGCCGGTGCTGGCGGCCAGCTCACTGGACGCCACCAACGTGCGCTACATCCTCAATCCGGGCGGCGACTTCGTGATCGGCGGGCCGGTGGGCGACGCCGGGCTGACCGGACGCAAAATCATCGTGGATACCTACGGCGGCATGGCCCGTCACGGCGGCGGCGCATTTTCCGGCAAGGATCCGTCCAAGGTTGACCGTTCCGCTGCCTATGCCATGCGCTGGGTGGCCAAGAACGTGGTCGCCGCGGGACTGGCCCGGCGCGCCGAGATCCAGATCGCGTACGCCATCGGGATGGCGCGGCCGGTCGGCATCTACGTCGAAACCTTCGGAACCGAGACCGTTGACCCGGCGCGTATCGCCCAGGCGATCGAGGAAGTCTTCGACCTGCGTCCGCTGGGCATCATCGACGACCTGCAGCTCAAGCGGCCCATCTACAAGCAGACCGCGGCGCACGGCCATTTCGGCCGCGAACATCCCGACTTCACCTGGGAGCGGACCGACCGGGCCGACGCGCTGCGCAGCTACTTCAACGCCTGAGCCTGATGGGCTCTGATCCGCACCAGCTGAGCCTGCTGCAGGGCTTCGGTGCCCCCAAGCAGGCGCCGGGTACCTCGCCGGCGGCGGCGACCGACCCGGTGGCGCAGGTGCTGATCGAAACGCCGCTGCCACATCTGGACCGGATCTTCGATTACCTGGTGCCGGAGAATCTGGACGACGACGCTGTTCCCGGCGCGCGGGTCAAGGCCCGCTTCGGCGGCCAGGAAATGAGCGGGTACATCACCCGCCGCACGTCGGAGGTTCCGGAAGGGGTCAAGCTTGCCCCGTTGGCCAAAGTGGTTTCCGCGCAGCCGGTGCTGACCGAAGAACTGCTCCGGCTGGCCACGTCCGTGGCCGAGCGTTACGCAGGCAACGTCAGCGACGTACTGCGCGCCGCCATCCCGCCGCGCGTCGCCAAGGTGGATAAGGAATTCGCCGCCCGCGAGGCGGGCCAGTCGGCTGACCCGGCACCTCCGGCTAGCACCGCGCCTTCGGCTGACCCGGCACCTCCGGCTAGCACCGCGCCTTCGGCTGACCCGGCACCTCCGGCTA
>NZ_JBNHGE010000073.1:0-4134 GCF_059090935.1 Arthrobacter sp. Y3223166
GAACGACGCCGGCCCGCAGACCGACGTCTCCGAGCCCGACGGCGGCACGCCGGCCGGCGGGAGCCAGCCGGGCGCCGGCCCTCGGGCCGGCGAGGGGAACCCGGACTCCTTCAACGACAACGATCGGCCCGGCACCTAGCCGCCCGCCACCGGCGCCCCGCAGGATGAACCGCCCGCACGACGAACGGGCGCCCCGTGCGAGGCCCCGCGCCATGAACGCACCATAAACGGGAAGGGATCCGCCGTCGCAGACGGCGGATCCCTTCCCGCGTGGCGTTGCTCCGGCCGCGGCCGCCGGGGGCCTATTCCCCTGACGTGCCGTAGATGCCGGCCATCCAGGACTCCACGTCCTCGGGCTTGCGCGGCAGGGCCGCCGACAGGTTCACCGGGCCGTCGGCGGTCATCAGGATGTCGTCCTCGATCCGCACCCCGATGCCGCGGTATTCGGCCGGAACGGCCAGGTCTTCGTCCTTGAAATAGAGTCCGGGCTCGATCGTGAACACCATGCCCGGGGTGAGCACGCCGTCCAGGTACAGCTCGCGCTTCGCCTGCGCACAGTCATGGACGTCCAGGCCAAGGTGATGGCTGGTGCCGTGCGGCATCCAGCGCCGGTGGTGCTGGCCCTCGGGGGAGAGCGCCTCGGCCAGGGGAACCGGCAACAGGCCCCACTCGTCCAGCCGCTCGGCGAGCACGGTCACGGCGGCGGTGTGAACGTCACGGAACTTCACGCCCGGCTGCGCGGCGGCAAAACCGGCGTCGGCGGCATCGAGTACCGCCTGGTAGATCCTGCGCTGGACCTCGGTGAACGTGCCGTTGACCGGCAGCGTGCGGGTCACGTCCGCGGTGTACAGGGAGTCGGCTTCCACGCCTGCGTCCAGCAGCAGCAGGTCTCCGGCCTTCACCTGCCCGTTGTTGCGGATCCAGTGCAGGATGGTTGCGTTGTTGCCGCTGGCGGCGATGGTGTCGTAGCCCAGGTCGTTGCCTTCTTCGCGTGCCCGGGCAAAAAACGCGCCCTCCACCACGCGTTCGCCCCGCTCGTGCGTCAGCGCGCGAGGCAGCACCTTGACCACCTCGTGGAAGCCGTTCACCGTGGCCTCCACGGCCTTCTTCATCTCCTGGACTTCCCACTCGTCCTTGAGCAGGCGCAGTTCGGACAGCGCTTCGGAGAGCTTGCCGTCGAGCCGGTCTGATTCCTCCAGGTCCACGCCGGTGTTGATCCGGGAGGTGTCCACGAGGGCGTCCACGTTCAGGTCGACCTCACGCAGCAGCCGGATGCGCATGCCGCCCACGTGGACGACGCCGGCATCCTTGGTGATGGCGACCTCGAGTTCGCCCAGGTCGGCGGTGGGCAGGCCCAACCGGCGGCTCAGCTCCTCCAGCGTGGGCCGGGGACCGATCCAGAACTCGCCGTACCGCGCGTTGGCGTAGAACTCGGCGGATTCCCGGCCGGACATGGGGCGGAAGTACAGCGTGGCCCGGTGGTGGCCGCCGTCGTCTCCAGATCCCGCTTCGGTGGGTTCCATGACCAGCACGGCGTCCGGCTCATGGTCCAGGCCCAGGCCCGTGAGGTGGGCGAAGCCCGAATGCGGGCGAAAGCGGTAGTCGGTGTCATTGGAGCGGACCTTCAGCGGGCCGGCCGGAATGACCAGGCGTTCGCCGTGGAAGTGCTCCGAGAGAGCCCGACGGCGGCGCGCGGCGTAGGGTGCGACGGCTTCCTGCTCCGGTGCGGACGAGCCGGCCGGAGCCCAATGGCTGCCCATGAACTCCTTGAAGGCATCCGATTCCGGGCGCTGGGAACGGTTGTTGACGCGGTCTTCCAGCGGCTGCTCCCCGGCAGGCTGCTGTGAGGCGTCCTCATTCTGGTAAGTACTCACCGGTCCATCGTCTCACCGGCCCAAGGCGCTGCCAACATCGGCGCCCGGCAGGGGCTCCTGGCGTAAATTAGTTCTGTGATGATCGACCTGCACGCGCATTCCACGGTTTCCGACGGCACCGAACCGCCCGCCGAGGTGGTGCGTGCCGCCGCAGCCGCCGGTCTTGACGTCGTGGCGCTGACCGACCACGACTCCACTGCCGGCTGGGAAGCGGCACGAACCGCCGCCGTCGAGGCAGGCCTGGGGTTTGTGCCCGGCATGGAGGTCACGTGCCGGACCGTGGAGGGCATCAGCGTGCATGTGCTCTCCTATCTCCACGATCCAGCACACCCCGGCCTGCTGGCCGAAATCAACAAGGCCCGCGACGCGCGGAGGACCCGGGCCGAACGGATGGTGGAACTGCTCGCCGAGGACTTCCCCATCTCGTGGGCAGAGGTCACGGCCCGGGCCGGGCACGGGGCGACCATCGGCCGGCCGCACATCGCCGACGCATTGGTGGCGGCGGGGATCGTGTCTGACCGCAGCGAGGCCTTCGCCCGGATCCTGACTGCCCACTCGCGCTACTACGTGTCGCACTACGCGCCCGACCCGGCCACCGCCGTCGCCCTGGTGCGCGAGGCGGGGGGAGTGCCGGTCTTTGCCCATCCTGTGGCCAGCAGCAGGGGCCGGGTGGTCGGCGATGCCGTCGTCCGCGAGATGCTCGACGCGGGGCTGGCCGGGGTGGAGATCGATCACCGGGACAACCCGGAAGAGGGCAGGGAACAGCTGCGCCGGCTTGCCGCCAAGCACGATCTGATAGTCACCGGTTCCAGCGATTACCACGGCGCGGGCAAGCCGAACCGGCTGGGCGAAAACACCACCGACCCGGCCATGCTGGACCGCATCCTCGCCGCCGGGACGGGCGCTGCGGCGCACCTTCCCGGCCGCATCGCCCGGTGACGCTTTACGTCCTCGTCTGGCCGGTCATTGTGGCCGCGACCCTGTGCGTCTTTGCCCGCGGCTTCTTCAAGGAGTGGGCTCAGGCGCGCCGGGAGGGCCGCGGCATCATCTAGCCGCCGCCCCGGGACACCACAACGACGGCGGGGCGCGGGCCGGTTCCAGGAACCGGTCCGCGCCCCGCCGTTCTTTGCCGCCGGTTAGCTTTCACCGGCGCCGACCGTCGCCTCGGCGCCCACGGCGGCCTCTGCTCCGGCGGCCTCAACCACTGCCGCGTGGCGGCCCAGCCGTTTGCGCATGACGTTGATGGCCTGCGGGTTCTGGTCCACGCAGACGAACCGCCGGTCCATGCCGGCGGCCACGGCGCCGAGGGTCCCGGATCCGGCAAAGAAGTCGAGCACCCAGTCGCCGGGCCGGCTGCTCGCGGCAACCATCCGGCGCAGCAGCCCTTCGGGCTTCTGGGTGGGGTAGCCGGTCTTCTCCCGGCCGGTGGGGGAGACGATGGTGTGCCACCAGACATCGGTCGGGAGCTTGCCGCGGGCGGCCTTCTCCGCGGTCACCAGGCCCGGAGCCATGTACGGCTCGCGGTCCACTTCCGCGTTGTCGAAGTGGTACGCCTTCGGGTTTTTCACGTAGACCAGGATGTTGTCGTGCTTGGCGGGCCAGCGGTTGCGCGCACGGGCGCCGTAATCGTAGGCCCAGATGATCTCGTTCAGGAAGCTCTCGCGGCCGAAGAGCATATCCAGCAGCACCTTGGCATAGTGCACTTCGCGGTAATCCAGGTGCAGGTACAGCGTGCCGTCGTCGGCCAGCAGCCGCCACGCCTCGGAGAGGCGGGGCTCCAGGAAGGACCAGTAGTCGTCGAACGCGTCGTCATAGCTGGCGAGCGTGCCCTTGACCGTCTGGTACGACTTGCCCTTGAACCCGATGCGGTCGCCTTCGCCATCGGCGCTGCGCACCATGGAGGTCTGCTGCCGGACCTGGGCCCGGCCGGTGTTGAACGGCGGGTCCAGGTAGATCATGGTGAAAGCGCCGTCGGGCAGCGTGGGCAGGAAGTCGGCGTTGTCCGCCCGGACTACCAGCGAGCTGCCGTCGGGCGTCCACCGGATACCGGCCACTATTCCCCGCTGGCGCCGTCGGTGACCTGCTGGGCGGTCCCGTTGACGACCTCGCCGTTGCGGCGACGGGTGCGTGAACGCTTCCGGCGCGGCTTGTCGGCCGAGGCAACGGTTGTGTTCTCGGTGGCCGCCTCCTCGGTGCCGCGGCGCTGCCGCGGGTTGCCCGAGTCGGACCGGCCCTGCGGGCCGCCCTGGCGTGCGCCGCC
>NZ_JBNHGE010000074.1:0-3869 GCF_059090935.1 Arthrobacter sp. Y3223166
CTCGGAGACGCCGGTCTGCGGGCCGGCGTCGTTCTGGGGCCCGCCGGCCTGCTGGCTGGAGCCGTTCTGGGGCTCGCCGGCCTGCTGGGGCTGGGCGGGCTCCGGAGTAACGCGGATTCCGTACTGCGGGCGGCCGTCGGGCAGGTCCGGAAAGCGCCCGCGCACGGGCTGGCCCGGCACCCCGGGCTGGACCGCGTCGGGCGGACCGGGCTGGGGCTGCTGTCCTTGGACGCCGCCCTGGCGGTACGGGTCCTCGCCCCACTGGGCCGGCCGCTCCGGGGCCTGCGGCTGCTGGCCCGCAGGAGGCTGCTGGCCATAGCCCGCAGGCGGCTGCGGCCCGACGGGCGACTGCCCGTGGTTAGCCGGGCGGCCGGGAACCGCGGTTCCGGCCATCGGCAGCTGCGCGGCCAACCGCCGGGCCTCGTGTGCCACCTCGGTGGAGACCACCACGTCATAGCTGGTGGCGATCACCTGGTTGGTGGAGGTGAAGTCCCGCTTGCCGCGCTGCAGCGCGTAGGAAATGATGCCGAACAGCATCCAGAAGGCCGCGCCCATGGCCATCGACGAGATCAGCAGCACAAAGGTTTCGCCGCCGCCGAAGAGCATCAGCAGCAAGCCGACGAACAGGCCGAACCACGCGCCGGTGGCCGCGCCGGAGAGGGCAACCCGCGGATAGCTGAGCTTGCCGGTCACCCGCTCGACCGTCTTCAGGTCGTTGCCGACGATGGTCACGTGCTGGACGGGGAATTCCTCGTCCGCGAGGTAGTCCACCACTTTCTGAGCATCCAGATACGAGCGGTAGTTTCCGATCAACTCGCCCTGCGGAAGGGTACGGCTGGGGTCCCGGGAATCTGTACGGCCAAGCATCGACATACCCCCATTGTCGCTGATATACGCAACCGGTGGTTTGGGTATCGCTTCAGGTGAACGTGGGAACCGCCGCGCTGCCTTAGCCTCCGCCAGTGCGGCGGCCGGGAGCAAGGCAAAGCCGGCCCGCCAAATCCCGGATTTCCGGGCCCAGCACGTAGCCTAAAGGGGTGAGCACAAAAACCAACCGCGTCTTCGTAGCCCGGCTGCTCGGCCTGGACGTCTTCGACCCGCTCGGAGACCGCCTGGGCCGGCTGCGCGACGTCGTCGTCCTCGACTACGGCCCCGCCAAGCCGCCCCTGGTGGTCGGTCTGGTGGTCGAGGTCCCCGGCAAGAAACGCGTGTTCGTCCCCATGACCCGGATCACCTCGATCACCGCCGGGCAGGTCATCTGCACCGGGCTGGTCAACCTGCGCCGGTTCGAGCAGCGCGGCGCCGAGACCCTGGTGGTCGCCGAGATGTTCGACCGCCGCGTCACGCTCGCCGACGGCAGCGGCGACGCCACCATCCTGGACATCGGCATGGAACAGTCCCGCGACGGCGACTGGTATGTGTCCCAGCTCTTCGTCCGGCGCGGCCATTCGACGTCGCCGCTGCGCAGCCTGCGCCGCAACGAAACACTGATCGTGGACTGGCACGAGGCCTACCAGGGCGCCAGGCACGAACCGCAGGCGGCCACTACCTTCGTGGCCAGCCACGAGGACCTCAAGCCCGCCGACTTCGCCGAGGCACTGCACGAGATGACCCAGAAGCGCCGGCTGGAAGTCGCGAGCGAGCTGCAGGACGACCGTCTGGCGGATGTGCTCCAGGAGCTGCCGGACGACGACCAGGTGCAGATCCTCACGTCGCTGGATGCCGAACGCGCCGCCGTCGTGCTGGAGGAGATGGATCCCGACGACGCCGCCGACCTGCTGGCCGAGCTGCCCGAGGAGCAGAAGGAAGAACTGCTGCAGCTGATGGAGCCGGAAGAAGCAAAGGACGTCCGCCGCCTGCTGGAGTATGAGGAAAACACCGCCGGTTCCATGATGACCCCGGTGCCGGTGATCCTGCCCCCGGAAGCCACGGTCGCCGAGGCCCTGGCGCATGTGCGCCGCGAAGAGCTCACGCCGGCCTTGGCGTCGGCCATCTTCGTCTGCCGGCCGCCGCTGGAGACCCCCACCGGGAAATACCTGGGCGTGGTCCACATCCAGCAGCTGCTGCGCTACCCGCCGCCGGAGGCGCTGGGCAACATCGTGGATACCGACCTGGAGCCGGTGCTGGACCAGGCCGATGTCAGCGACGTGGCCCGCACCCTGGCAACCTACAACCTGAATGCCCTGGCAGTGGTCAACAGCTCCGGCCGGCTGGTCGGCGCCGTGACCGTTGACGACGTGCTGGACCATCTGCTGCCCGACGACTGGCGGGCGCAGGACGACTCCCCCGTAAGCGGAGGTGGACGCTTTGGCTGAAAAGGCAGACCGGAAAATCAAGGTCGCGGGACTGGACACCCCGCGGGAGACCCGTACGCGCCTGCTGGTCCGGTTGCGGCCGAACCCCGATTATTTCGGCAAGGCCACGGAGTCCTTCGCCCGTTTCATGGGCACCCCGCAGTTCCTGATGTGGATGTCGGTCTTCTGTGCGCTCTGGCTGGCCTGGAACACGTTCGGACCCGCACACCTGCGCTTCGACAGCGCCGCGCTGGGCTTCACCGCGTTGACCCTGATGCTCTCGCTGCAGGCCTCCTACGCCGCTCCGCTGCTGCTGTTGGCGCAGAACCGCCAGGACGACCGGGACAAGGTCTCGCTGCAGCAGGACCGCCAGCGGGCCGAACGCAATCTGGCGGACACCGAGTACCTGACCCGCGAACTGGCCGCGCTACGGATCGCCATCCGTGAAGTGGCCACGCGTGACTTCGTCCGGAGCGAGCTGCGCTCGGTGCTGGAAGAACTGTTGGACGACGAGTCCGCGGACGAACGCCGCCGCGGCCGGCGCCGTTCCTCCGATGCCACCACCTCGCTGCCCAAGCTGCCGCCCGTCCAACACGGCGGCCAGGAGAACTGATGCATGACTGATCCACACCCGTCGCAACACCCGGACCCGGCCGCCGTACGGCGCGCGCTGGGAACCGTAATCGATCCGGAGCTGCGCCGGCCCCTCGCGGAGCTGGGCATGCTCAAGGACGTCCGGATTGACGACGCCGGACGGGTCACCGTCGGCGTGCTGCTCACCATCTCGGGCTGCCCGCTGCGCGGCACCATCACCGCCGACATCGAGCACGCCCTGGCTGCCGTCCCGGGCGTTTCCGGGGTGGCGGTGGAGCTGGACGTGATGACGCCGCAGCAGCGCGACGCGCTCAAGGAGCAGCTGCGCGGTGCCGGCCGCGGCAATCCGTTCGCCGATCCGTCCTCGCTCACCCGCATCTATGCCGTGGCGAGCGGCAAGGGCGGGGTGGGCAAGTCGAGCGTCACCGTCAACCTCGCGTGCGCCATGGCCGCCCAGGGTTTGCGCGTGGGCATCATCGACGCCGATGTCTACGGTTTCTCGGTTCCCGGGCTGCTGGGCATCACGCAGGCTCCCACCCGGGTGGACGAGATGATCCTGCCGCCGGTGGCCTACGGCGTGAAGGTCATCTCGATCGGCATGTTCGTCTCAGGCAACCAGCCGGTGGCCTGGCGCGGTCCCATGCTGCACCGGGCCCTGGAGCAGTTCCTCACCGACGTCTATTTCGGCGACCTGGATGCACTGTTCCTGGACCTGCCTCCGGGCACCGGGGACGTGGCGATCTCGGTGGCGCAGCTGCTCCCGTCCTCGCAGATCCTGGTGGTGACCACCCCGCAGGGCGCCGCGGCGGAGGTGGCGGAACGCGCCGGCGCCATCGCCGCGCAGACCGGTCAGCAGGTGGCGGGAGTCATCGAGAACATGTCCTGGCTATGGCCCGGACTTCGTCGGCGCCGGGCGGTTCAGCTACTCCGGCGATGACCTTGGACACTTCTGCCGATGCCGTCCCGGCCTTGAAATAGGCT
>NZ_JBNHGE010000075.1:0-3808 GCF_059090935.1 Arthrobacter sp. Y3223166
GCCGCGGTGGCGCCGCGGGAACGTCGGGACGCGTTGCTGCGCGCCCGCGACGAACTGCGCACGGATGCGCAGGCGGCGGCGCACAGCGGCCTCCGCGTCCGATAGCCGCCTCGCCCGCCGCCCTACACTAGCCGCCCCCTACACCGGCCGCCGCCCTACACTGGCCGTCGCCCTAGACTGGGGGACATGGAATTCGACACGCGCGTGGCCGCCTACGGCGTGATCGTGGCCGACGGCGCGGTGCTGCTGGTCCGCTGGACCGGCGCAGGCTGGCCGCGCTGGACCCTGCCCGGCGGCGGCCTGGAATACGGCGAAGACGCCGCAACCGGCGCGGTCCGCGAGATCCGGGAAGAAACGGGCTACGCCGCCAGGCTCGAGCAGCTGCTGGGCGTGGACAGCAAGCACATTCCGGCCGCGAAGCGCCTGCACGGGCAGCGGCCGCTGCACGCCTTCCGCGTCATCTACGCGGCCAGCGTTGTCGGCGGCGAACTGACCGACGAGGCCGACGGCTCCACGGACCTGGCCCGGTGGATCCCGCTCCATGAGGTTCCGACGCTGGACCGGGTCGACCTGGTGGATCTGGGGCTGCGCCTCTACTTCCCGGACGGCGTCCCGGCGGGCCATTCCGCAAACGGCCGGTGAGCGCTATGCTGATCCAGTTGTCGGGCTGACCAGCCCGCCGGACAACCCCGAGGAGGTGGGTGTGATGACCGTTTATCCCGCAGATCCTGCTGCCATCACCAGCCCAGCCTCCGTACCCCGCCCGCGCCGCGGCTAGCGGCCGGAACGTCCCCGGGCGGAGGCCTCACGCCCCGAGGTAACCGTCGTGACCGACACCCATCACCCGCACTCCTTGCTGCGCAGCTACGGCTACACCCGACACGCCGCCGCGCAGTTCAACCTCCATTTTCCCGACCCGGCGCTCCGCCCCGCCCGGGTGGTGCGCACCGACCGCGGCCGCGTCCTGCTGGCGGCCGACGGCGGCCTGCTGCACCTGGCCACCGCAGGCCTCAGCCCGCAGCCGGCCACCGGAGATTGGGTGGCGTACGACGCCGCCCGGCCGGCTTCCGCCGGCGGCCCGGCCATCGCCGGGCTGCTTCCGCGGTTTTCCGCCCTGTCCCGCAAACAGGCCTACGATCCGCTGGCGGCCGAGCAGATCCTGGCCGCCAACATGGACCTGGTCGGCATCGCGGTGCCCTTCGACCGGCCGCTGTCGGCCAACCGGCTGGAGCGCACCCTGGTGGCCGCGTGGGATTCCGGGGCGCTGCCGGTGGTCATCCTGACCAAGGCCGACCTGAGCGGCCGCCATGACGAGGTCGCCGCCCAGATCGTCGAGCAGGCCGCCGGCGCGGACGTCTTGGCGACGAGCGCGGAAACGGGCGACGGGCTCGATGCCGTGGCCGAATACCTGGGCCCCGGCCGGACGATGGTGCTGCTCGGGCCCTCGGGCTCGGGCAAATCCAGCCTGATCAACGCGCTCGCAGGCCGGGCGGTGCAGGACACCGGAGCCGTCCGGGCCGGCGACGGGAAGGGCCGGCACACCACCACGGCGCGCGAGCTCATTCCCCTGCCCAACGGCGCCGTGCTCATGGACACGCCGGGCATCCGCGGCTTCGCGCTGTGGGACGCGGAGGAGGGGCTGGCGACCATGTTCGCGGACATCGAAGACCTGGCCGCCGGCTGCCGGTTCAACGACTGCGCGCACGACGCCGAGCCCGGCTGCGCCGTGCGCCAGGCCCTCGCCGCCGGCAGCCTGGAGCAGCGGCGCTGGGACAGCTACCGGAAGATGGAACGCGAGCTGGCCCGTCTGCACCTGCGGCAGAACGTGGCAGAGCAGCGCCGGGCCGGCCGGCAGTTCGGTAAGGCGGCCAAGGCCGCCGCACAGGCCAAGGACCATCGCGGCAGGCGCTGACCGGGTGCTCGCGGGCCGTGCCGTTGACTAGACTCGGTGGCAGCACCTGTGGGCCTGCCGGCCGCAGGACCCCCCACGGAAGGTTCAGCATGCCCGAGCCCACGAGGCCGGCCGCCCGGCCGGATGAGCTGCCGGCCGAACGCTCGGCCGGAGCCGGTGCCGGCCCCATGGTGCAGTTCCGCGCCGTCACGAAGACCTACGCCGGACAGGCGGCGGTCCAAGACCTGACGCTGGACATCGACCGCGGCGCGATCACCGTCTTCGTGGGCCCTTCGGGCTGCGGCAAGACCACCTCGCTGCGGATGATCAACCGGATGGTGGAGCCGACCTCCGGGTCCGTTCTCGTGGACGGCCACGACGTCTCCGGCCGGCCCGCAGCGGCCCTGCGCCGGTCCATGGGCTACGTCATGCAAGCTGCCGGGCTGCTGCCGCACCGAACGGTGCTGGACAACATCGCCACCGTGCCGCGGCTGAACGGCGTCCGCCGGGCCGCGGCCCGCAAGCGGGCCGACGAGCTGCTCGCCGTCGTCGGGCTGTCCCGTGAGCTGGGCGGCAGGTATCCGGCCCAACTCTCCGGCGGCCAGCAGCAGCGCGTCGGAGTGGCGCGGGCGCTCGCGGCCGACCCGCCGATCCTGCTCATGGACGAGCCGTTCAGTGCGGTGGATCCGGTGGTCCGTGCCGAGCTGCAGCAGGAACTGCTGCGGCTGCAACAGCAGCTGGCGAAAACCATCGTCTTCGTCACGCACGATATCGACGAAGCGGCCCTCCTCGGGGACAAGCTGGCCGTCTTCGCCACCGGGGGCCGGCTGGCCCAGTTCGCCCCGCCCGAGGAGGTCCTGCGGGCGCCGGTGGACGATTTCGTCGCCGGTTTCGTCGGCCGGGACCGCGGCTTCCGCTCGCTGTCCTTCAACAGCGCGCACGGGCTGCCGCTGCTGCCTGCCCGCACCGCGACCGCGGACAGCGTCGGCGAGGCGTCCCGGGAGGGCTGGCTGTTGCTGACCGACGACGACGGCGCACCGGCGGGGTGGCTGCCGCCCGGGGAAGTGGACCCGGCCCGGGCCCGCATCGGCGGGTCGCTGTTCACCGTGGGGTCCAGCCTGCGCCAGGCGCTGGATGCGGCGTTGTCGTCGCCGTCCGGGGCCGGGGTCGCCGTCGACGCCGACGGGCGGGTGGCCGGCCTGGTCGATCCCGCGGCCGTGCTGCAGAGGCTCCAAGCGGGCGGCAGCTGATGGAGTGGTTCCTGGCGAACCTGCCCTATGTGCTGGAGCTGAGCGCCCTCCACCTGTTCCAGTCCGCGCTCCCGCTGGTACTCGGGCTCGTGCTGTCGCTGCCGCTGGGCTACCTGGCCTGGCGGGTCCGCGCAGTGCGCGGCGTTATTCTGTCCGTCTCCTCGGTGCTGTACACGATTCCCTCGCTCGCCCTGTTCGTGATCCTGCCGGTCATCCTGGGTACCGGGATCCTGGAAATGTCCAACCTGATCGTGGCGCTGACCGTTTACTCGGTCGCGCTGCTGGTCCGCGCGGTGGTGGACGCGCTGAACTCCGTGGACGACGGCATCCGGCAGGCCGCGGTGGCCATGGGCTACCTGCCGGTCCGCCGGTTTTTCAGCGTGGACCTTCCGCTGTGCATTCCGGTGCTGGTGGCCGGGCTGCGGGTGGTGTCCGTGAGCAACATCTCGGTGGCCAGCGTCGGCGCGCTGATCGGCGTCCGGAACCTCGGTTTCCTGTTCACCGACGGGCTGCTGCGCTATTTTATGACCGAAATCGTGGTCGGGATCCTGATGACCCTGGTGCTGGCGGCGCTGATGGACGTGCTCCTGCTGGCGCTTGAGCGGGTGCTCACGCCGTGGCGGCGCCCGGGTGCGGCCGCCGGCGGAACCGGGCCGCGGACGCGCGG
>NZ_JBNHGE010000076.1:0-3725 GCF_059090935.1 Arthrobacter sp. Y3223166
TTGGCATGGGCGGTTTTTCGCCGGTACGGGAATATCAACCCGTTGTCCATCGACTACGCCTGTCGGCCTCGCCTTAGGTCCCGACTTACCCAGGGCAGATTAGCTTGACCCTGGAACCCTTGATCATTCGGCGGACGGGTTTCCCACCCGTCTTTCGCTACTCATGCCTGCATTCTCACTCGTGTAGGCTCCACCACTGGCTTCCGCCGCAGCTTCACTGCCCACACGACGCTCCCCTACCCACCAGCGCTCCTGAACCACGAAGGCTTGGATAATACGCTGATGCCACAACTTCGGCGGTGTACTTGAGCCCCGCTACATTGTCGGCGCGGAATCACTTGACCAGTGAGCTATTACGCACTCTTTCAAGGGTGGCTGCTTCTAAGCCAACCTCCTGGTTGTCTGGGCAACTCCACATCCTTTTCCACTTAGCACACGCTTAGGGGCCTTAGTTGGTGGTCTGGGCTGTTTCCCTCTCGACTATGAAGCTTATCCCCCACAGTCTCACTGCTGCGCTCTCACTTGCCGGCATTCGGAGTTTGGCTGACGTCAGTAACCTTGTAGGGCCCATCGGCCATCCAGTAGCTCTACCTCCGGCAAGAAACACGCAACGCTGCACCTAAATGCATTTCGGGGAGAACCAGCTATCACGGAGTTTGATTGGCCTTTCACCCCTACCCACAGCTCATCCCCTCCATTTTCAACTGAAGTGGGTTCGGTCCTCCACGCGCTCTTACACGCGCTTCAACCTGGCCATGGGTAGATCACTCCGCTTCGGGTCTAGATCACGCCACTGCAACGCCCTGTTCAGACTCGCTTTCGCTACGGCTTCCCCACACGGGTTAACCTCGCGACGTAACACTAACTCGCAGGCTCATTCTTCAAAAGGCACGCCGTCACAGCTACTAAGGCTGCTCCGACGGATTGTAAGCACACGGTTTCAGGTACTGTTTCACTCCCCTCCCGGGGTACTTTTCACCTTTCCCTCACGGTACTTGTCCGCTATCGGTCATCAGGTAGTATTCAGGCTTACCAGGTGGTCCTGGCAGATTCGCACGGGATTTCTCGGGCCCCGTGCTACTTGGGATACTCTCCAAGCGGCGTCACGCATTACGGTTACAGGGCTTACACCTTCTCCGGCCGGCCTTTCAAGACCGTTCACCTATACGCACGCACTCACTTTCGCTGTCCGGCAGAACAGCAGCGGAAAGTCCCGCAACCCCGGCCATGCAACGCCCGCCGGCTATCACACATGGACCGGTTTGGCCTCTTCCGCGTTCGCTCGCCACTACTGACGGAATCACTGTTGTTTTCTCTTCCTGCGGGTACTGAGATGTTTCACTTCCCCGCGTTCCCTCCACGCACCCTATGTGTTCAGGTACGGGTCACCCGGTCACTCGCGCGCCGGGCGGGGTTTCCCCATTCGGACATCCTGGGATCACCGTTCGGTTATCAACTCCCCCAGGCTTATCGCAGATTCCCACGTCCTTCTTCGGCTCCTGATGCCAAGGCATCCACCGTGTGCTCTTAAAAACTTGACCACAAAGATCAAAATCAGCTATTCGAGAGAACCAGGACAACCAACCGTCACAAAGACAGTCAGCCACCAGGTTCATCAAAAAAATTGCTTTAAGATGCTCGCGTCCACTATGTAGTTCTCAAACAACAACCCCGTCACCCCCACCCCCGCCACCCCACAAGGGGCGGCCGGCGCGGCAAGCGCAGGAAACAAGAGGAACCAACTTCTTCCCTCTCCTCACATCGCTGCAAGAATAAGGTCCTGTTGCCTCAGGACCCAACAGTGTGCCAAAAGACATCCCCCGCGAAACCAACCACACACGTTCCAAACACCCCGAAGGGCACCGTACTTAGCATGCGGCCAACCGCGAAAGACACCGAATCCGTTGATATTCCACCCATGAGCACCCGCCGGACAACAGACGCGTCCGCAACGGGCTTGCCCTGCAAACCACCCAACCCGCACTATGACAGGCCAGGAAAGGTTCGAGGAAGCTCCTTAGAAAGGAGGTGATCCAGCCGCACCTTCCGGTACGGCTACCTTGTTACGACTTAGTCCCAATCGCCGGTCCCACCTTCGACGGCTCCCTCCCACAAGGGGTTAGGCCACCGGCTTCGGGTGTTACCAACTTTCGTGACTTGACGGGCGGTGTGTACAAGGCCCGGGAACGTATTCACCGCAGCGTTGCTGATCTGCGATTACTAGCGACTCCGACTTCATGGGGTCGAGTTGCAGACCCCAATCCGAACTGAGACCGGCTTTTTGGGATTAGCTCCACCTCACAGTATCGCAACCCATTGTACCGGCCATTGTAGCATGCGTGAAGCCCAAGACATAAGGGGCATGATGATTTGACGTCGTCCCCACCTTCCTCCGAGTTGACCCCGGCAGTCTCCCATGAGTCCCCGCCATTACGCGCTGGCAACATGGAACGAGGGTTGCGCTCGTTGCGGGACTTAACCCAACATCTCACGACACGAGCTGACGACAACCATGCACCACCTGTGAACCGGCCCCGAAGGGAAGGACTGTTTCCAGCCCGATCCGGCCCATGTCAAGCCTTGGTAAGGTTCTTCGCGTTGCATCGAATTAATCCGCATGCTCCGCCGCTTGTGCGGGCCCCCGTCAATTCCTTTGAGTTTTAGCCTTGCGGCCGTACTCCCCAGGCGGGGCACTTAATGCGTTAGCTACGGCGCGGAAAACGTGGAATGTCCCCCACACCTAGTGCCCAACGTTTACGGCATGGACTACCAGGGTATCTAATCCTGTTCGCTCCCCATGCTTTCGCTCCTCAGCGTCAGTTACAGCCCAGAGACCTGCCTTCGCCATCGGTGTTCCTCCTGATATCTGCGCATTTCACCGCTACACCAGGAATTCCAGTCTCCCCTACTGCACTCTAGTCTGCCCGTACCCACTGCAGACCCGGGGTTGAGCCCCGGGCTTTCACAGCAGACGCGACAAACCGCCTACGAGCTCTTTACGCCCAATAATTCCGGACAACGCTTGCGCCCTACGTATTACCGCGGCTGCTGGCACGTAGTTAGCCGGCGCTTCTTCTGCAGGTACCGTCACTTTCGCTTCTTCCCTGCTGAAAGAGGTTTACAACCCGAAGGCATTCATCCCTCACGCGGCGTCGCTGCATCAGGCTTTCGCCCATTGTGCAATATTCCCCACTGCTGCCTCCCGTAGGAGTCTGGGCCGTGTCTCAGTCCCAGTGTGGCCGGTCACCCTCTCAGGCCGGCTACCCGTCGTCGCCTTGGTAGGCCATTACCCCACCAACAAGCTGATAGGCCGCGAGTCCATCCATGACCGAAAAATCTTTCCACCCGCCACCATGCGGTGACAGGTCATATCCGGTATTAGACCCGGTTTCCCAGGCTTATCCCAGAGTCAAGGGCAGGTTACTCACGTGTTACTCACCCGTTCGCCACTAATCCCCGGTGCAAGCACCGGATCATCGTTCGACTTGCATGTGTTAAGCACGCCGCCAGCGTTCGTCCTGAGCCAGGATCAAACTCTCCGTTAATGTTTCAAACAGACACAGCACCAACGGCCGGGAAAACGACCGAAGACACTGCACTAAATTCAAACCAGGCTGATAAAACCGCGACACACCACAGGGGCGGCACGCCACGGCACTTTCAACCAATAAATAATTGGTATCAACAAACTTGGCACACTATTGAGTTCTCAAACAACAGGAGCA
>NZ_JBNHGE010000077.1:0-3393 GCF_059090935.1 Arthrobacter sp. Y3223166
GCGCGTTCGGCGCCGGCGAGGCGCGGCAGCACCGTTTCATAGGCGTAGGCCAGGCGCTCGTGGCTGCGGACGACGGCGGCCAAGGCCTCCTCCGTCGTCGGCGCGCCGGGCGTCGTCGACCGTGTCACGTCCCCGGCCGGAGCGGAAGGGGCGGCGCAGCCGGGGGAGGCGAGCGGTATCTCCGGGGCTTCCCACGGCGCAGCCACTTCCGAACCGCCGGCCAAAACCTGCGCCTGGGCGAACACCGCGGAGCCGATCGAGGCCAGCAGCCGGGCCAGCCCGGGGTCCGTCTCCTGGGCGTCGGCCAGCAGGTCGCCGGCCAGCCCGGCCAGCTCCCCGGGACCGGGTGGCCTTGCGGCCGGGGGCCGGCTGCCGGCCAAGTCCGCGGGGGAAGACGGGGCCGCGGTGTCTGGCGCGGCAGGGGACCCGGACGGCCACGACGTGGTCAGCCTCAGCAGGTCCGCCTGGGTCCGGAGCAGTTCGGCGGTGGGGGAGTCGCCGTCGTCGTCGTGTTCCTCGAAGGCCGAGGCCAGGTTCTCCAGGCCGGCCAGGGCGTCGAGGCGGGCTTGCTCGGTGGTGCTGGGGGGCGGGGCGGGCTCGGTGATGCTCGCCACCACGGTGCCGGTGCTGACCACGATCGCCGCGGTGAGCAACAGCAGCGGCGCCCGGCGCCACGCCCGGGATGGCGCGGCCTGGTTGCCGCCGCGGCGCCTTGAAGTAGATCCCACAACTGAAGATGATGTCACGGCTTCGGCGTCCGCTGCACCGGCGTAGGCCGGGAACTGGCCGCGGGGAGGCCACCGGTGACGGTAAAGTCGCTAGTCTAGAAGCGAGACTTACCGAAACAGGGAGGCAGTATGGCCCAGCGGCGCGATCACAGCGGCGTGCCCACTACCGGAGGGACATCCGGTACCGACACGTCCGCGGAGGCCGCACGCCTGAAAGAGCTGCTGGAACCGTCCGTGGCCGCGCACGAGTTGTTCCTCGAGGATGTGGAAATCCGCCACGCCGGATCACAGCGCATCGTCCACGTCGTCGTGGACCTGCCCGAGGACCAGACCGGCGGCGTAGGGCTCGATGCCATCGCCGAGGTGTCGCAGGCCCTCTCCAAGACGCTGGATGAGGATCCGCGCGACGACGGCCGCGCCTACAGCCTGGAGGTATCCTCGCCGGGGCTCAGCCGGCCGCTCACCCAGCTGCGCCACTGGCGCCGGAACGTGGGCCGGCTGGTCAAGGTCAAGCTGGTCGCCGGCGACGACGTTGCCGGCCGCCTGCTGGAGGTCGGCGAGGCCGGCGTGACCGTGCGGCCGGAAGAAGCGCCGAAGAAGGGCATGAAGCCCCGTCCCGGCGAACCGGTCCACCTGGACTTTACGAACATCCGCTCCGGCAAGGTCGAAGTGGAGTTCGCCCCGGTAGACGACGACACGATTGCCGCCGCCGACGGCGAGCTGGAGAACGAGGAGGAGGCCTGAGATGGATATCGATATGAGCGCCCTGCGGCTGCTGGAGCGCGAACGCGAAATTCCGCTGGACCTGCTGATCCCCACGATCGAGCAGGCCCTGCTGGTGGCCTATCACAAGTCCCCCGGTTCCATCGACCAGGCCCGGGCCGAGCTGGACCGCAAGAGCGGCCACGTCACCATCTGGGCGGCCGAGGTGGACGACGACGGCACCGTGATCGGCGAGTTTGACGACACGCCCAGCGGGTTCGGCCGGATCGCGGCCAGCACGGCACGCCAGATCATCCTCCAACGGCTGCGCGACGCCGAGGACGACAACGTCTTGGGCGCCTTCCGCGGCAAGGAGGGGGAGCTGGTGTCCGGCCTGATCCAGCAGGGGCACAACCCCCACATGGTCCAGGTGGACCTTGGCACGGTGGAGGCGCTGCTGCCGCCGCCCGAACAGGTCCCGGGGGAGAGCTACGTGCACGGCACGCGCCTGCGCGCCTATGTGGTGGACGTCCACCGCGGCATGAAGGGCCCCTCGATCACCCTGTCCCGTTCCCATCCCGGCCTGGTGCGCAAGCTCTTCGAACTGGAAGTACCCGAGATCGCGGACAAGAGCGTGGAGATTGTTGCCCTGGCGCGGGAGGCCGGCCACCGGACGAAGATCGCCGTCAAGGCCAACGTGCCGGGACTCAATGCCAAGGGTGCCTGCATCGGCGAGATGGGTTCCCGCGTGCGGGCCGTCATGACCGAGCTGCACGACGAAAAGATCGACATCGTCGACTTCAGCGAGGATCCGGCGACGTTCATCGCCAGCGCGCTCTCGCCGTCGCGGGTCAGCTCCGTGACCATCACCGACCCGGAGACGCGTTCCGCCCGGGTCGTGGTGCCGGATTACCAGCTGTCGCTGGCGATCGGCAAGGAAGGGCAAAACGCCCGGCTTGCGGCAAAACTGACGGGCTGGCGGATCGATATCGTGTCCGACGCAGCCATGGCTAAATAGCGCACAAGAAGCAAAAACCACGCCCGGTTTCGGGCCTGCAACACGCCCGGTTCGTTGGCCGGGCACTGGAAGCGGTAGAATATCCATGGCCGGGTTTCCCGACAGTCAAAAGCCCTTGCAGGCGCACGCCCAGGCGGCCACGCCGCCCCAGCGGACCTGCATAGGCTGCCGGCGCCGGGAAGACCAGGCCGTTCTGCTGCGGCTGGCAGTCGAAGAAGTCGACGGTGTTTTCACCGTCGTCGTCGATCCGGGTCGCCGCAGGCCTGGACGCGGTGCCTGGATGCACCGCGGACCGGATTGCATGGAACTGGCTTTGAAACGGCATGCCTTCGGCAGGGCCTTCCGGGCCACTGTTGACAGCAGCACTGTTGCAGACCAGTTCCGTGCTGACGACGAGGCGGCCACCGCGGCCGGCCCCGTCACCCCAACCGTCCAACCTGAAAGCGGGTCAGAAAACTGATGGAAACCCGATGAGTGCCAAGTGATGAGTACTTCATTGTGCTCCGCCCGCGGCCTTTCAGCCCATTCTGCTGAAAGCCGCAGCAAGAATTAGACGGTTCGTGCCCGGCAGACCTGCCTCGTGCGGACCGAGACAGGAGAAATGTGGCCAAGGTCCGCGTACACGAGCTCGCAAAAGAGCTCGGTATTACCTCGAAAGATGCAGTATCCAAACTGCAGGAGCTGGGCGAATTCGTCCGCTCAGCGTCATCGACCATTGAGGCACCCGTCGTGAAGAAGCTTCGCGACGCGTTCCCCGCCGCCGCCCCGAAGGGCGACCAGGCGGCCCCCAAGACAGCACCCAAGGCAGCAGCGCCCAAGCCGGGAGCGAAGCCCGCTCCCAGCGCCCCGGCCGCCCCGGCTCCGGCCGCCCCGGCTCCGGCCGCGGAGGCCACCAAGCCGTCGCCTGCCGCCCCGGCAGCACCGGCTCCTGCCGCTCCGGCAGCT
>NZ_JBNHGE010000078.1:0-3324 GCF_059090935.1 Arthrobacter sp. Y3223166
GCGCCGCTCCCGGCGCGGCGGCAAGCGGCGCCGCGCCGGGACCGGAGACGGCTCGGGCGAAATGCCGGTGGTGCCGGAGGCACGGTTCGCCTCCTACTACGGCCGGCCGGTGGTCAAGCCGCCGCCGTGGGGAGACCCGATAGCCCTCTACCTCTTCCTGGGCGGCGTGGCCGGCGGCTCGGCGCTGCTCGGACTCGGCGGGCAATTGACGGGCCGGCGTGCGCTGTGCCGCAACAGCCGCCTGTCCGCCCTCACGGCAGTCGGGTTCGGTGCCGTGGCGCTGATCGAAGACCTGGGCCGGCCCGAGCGGTTCCTCAACATGCTGCGCACCATCAAGCCCACCTCGCCCATGAGCCTGGGCTCCTGGATCCTCGCCGCCTTCAGCGCCGGTGCCGGGATTTCCGCGGCGTCCGAAATCGACCGCCTGACCGGCTCCCGGCTGCCGCTGGGGCCGCTGCGCCCGGTGCTGCGCCTGCTCGAGGGCCCGGCGGGCGTAGGGGCCGCGGTGTTCGCGGCACCGCTCTCCGCCTACACCGCGGTTCTCTTGTCGGACACGGCGAACCCGACCTGGAATGCCGGGCGTGACAACCTGCCCTTCGTTTTCGTCAGTTCTGCCAGCCTCGCCGCGGCCGGTCTTGCCATGATCACGACCCCGGTCCGCGAAGCCGGGCCCGCCCGGGCGCTCGCGGTCCTGGGCGTCGCCGGTGAGGTCATCGCCACCCGGGCACTGGAACGCGGCATGGACCCGGTGGCCGCAGAACCCCTCCACGAGGGTGCCCCCGGGCAAATGCTCAAGTGGAGCGAGCGGCTGGCCGTCGCCGCCGGCGTGGGGGTGCTCGCCGTCGGCAGGCACAGGCCGGCGGCCGCGGCCTGCGGCACGGCGCTGCTGGCCGCCTCGGCGCTGACGCGGTTCGGCATTCTGCGCGCCGGCATCCGCTCGGCGGAGGATCCCCGCTACACGATCGAGCCGCAGAAGAACCGGCTCGCGGCCCGACGACGCGCGGGCACCGTCCACGATTCGATCACGACCGCCGGCTAAGCCGGCCGGCCGCGGGTCTAGCGCACCTCGATCCCGGGTCCCGGAACGGTCTGCCCCACCACCGGGTGCCCGGGCAGTTCCCCGACCACGAGCAATCCGCCGGAAGTCTGCGCGTCGGCCAGCAGCAGCAGGTCATCCTCCGTGATGCCTGCCCCCGGCCGCAGGTGCGGGCGGACCCATTCGAGGTTGCGCCGGGTGCCGCCGGAGATGTAGCCGTCCCGCAGCGCCTCCCGCGCGCCGGCCACGAGCGGCACGGCCTTCCGGTCGACGACCGCACCCACGCCGGAGGCGCGGCACATCTTGTAGAGGTGCCCGAGGAGGCCGAACCCGGTGACGTCGGTCGCCGCGCGGACGCCGCCGCGCACCGCCGCGTCCGCGGCCTCCCGGTTCAGCTGCGTCATCACCGCCACCGCCTCGTCGAAGACCTCCCCGGTCCTCTTGTGCCGGTTGTTGAGCAGACCGAGGCCGATCGGCTTGGTGAGCGTGAGGGGCAGACCGGGCCGGGCCGCGTCGTTGCGCATCAGCTTGCCGGGGTCGGCGATGCCGGTCACCGCCATCCCGTACTTCGGTTCCGGGTCGTCCACCGAGTGCCCGCCCGTCACCGGACAGCCCGCCCCGGACGCCACGGCGAGCCCGCCCCGCAGCACTTCGGTCAGCAGTTCCATCGGCAGGACGTCCCGGGGCCAGCCGACCAGGTTGATCGCGCTGACCGGGCGGCCGCCCATGGCATAGATGTCCGAGAGGGCGTTCGCCGCCGCGATCCGGCCCCAGTCATACGCGTCGTCGACCACGGGAGGGAAGAAGTCTGCCGTCGAGAGCACCGCGAGGTCCCCGCCGACCCGAACGGCGGAGGCGTCGTCGCCGTCGTCGAGCCCCACCAGGACGTCGGGGTTGGTTTGGCCGGTCAGGCCGCGGACCACGTCCTCGAGCTCGCCGGGCGGAATCTTGCAGGCGCACCCTCCGCCGTGTGCGTATCCCGTGAGCCGGACTGCTGCTGCGGACTCTTCTGCGACGCCGGTGATCCCGTTCATGGTCACAGCATAGGAGCGGCGGGCCGGTGTTACCATGCTCGTGGAGGCGTCCGGGTCCTGGTGGGCCCCCCGGTCTTCAAAACCGGTGAGGCCGAGTACCTCGGCCTGGCGGGTTCGATTCCCGTCCGCTTCCGCCAGCTGCACAGCTGAAGGTGACCCGGAAGGAGGGCCGTGGGCCAGAACGACCCGCGCCGGCACATTCCGCGCACCGACCAGCTGCTCGCCCACCCGGAACTTCTCCACGCACGCGTGCGCCTCGGCGACGACGTCATCCGTTCCACCGTCCGGGACGTGCAGGACCAGGCGCGTCGCGGCGACCTTGCCCCGGAAGACGTCGAGGCGACGGTTCTGACCGCGGTGGCTTCCCGCACGGCCAGCTCGTTGCGGCCGGTGCTGAACGCCACCGGCGTCATCGTCCACACCAATCTGGGACGCGCTCCGCTCTCCGCGTCCGCACGCCAGGCGGTGCTGTCGGCGGCCGGCTATGTCGACGTCGAGATGGATCTGCCCACCGGCGGACGGTCCCGGCGCGGGGCCGGTGCGCGGCAGGCTTTGCTGGACGCCTGCCCGGCCGCCGAGGAAGCGCTGGTGGTCAACAACGGCGCCGCGGCCCTGGTGCTGGCCACTACCGCCCTGGCCGGGTCCCGCGAAGTGGTCATCAGTCGCGGCGAGCTCGTCGAGATCGGGGCCGGCTTCAGGCTTCCCGAGCTGATTGAATCGACCGGTGCCCGGCTGCGCGAGGTGGGCACCACCAACCGGACGCACCTGGAGGACTACGCCTCGGCGATCACCGCGCAGACCGGCTGCCTGCTCAAGGTGCACCCGAGCAATTTCCGGGTCAGCGGGTTCACCGCGGACGTCGGCATCGGCCGGCTCCGCTCCCTGGCCGAGGAACACCGGATCCCGCTGGTCGTGGATCTGGGCAGCGGCCTGCTCCAACCAGACCCGGTGCTGCCCCGGGAACCGGACATCTCCGGTGCGCTCGCCGCCGGCGCCGACGTCGTCATCGCCAGCGGTGACAAGCTTTTCGGCGGCCCCCAGGCGGGACTGCTTTTGGGCCGGGCCGCGGTCATCACCCGGCTGGCGCGCCATCCGCTCGCGCGGGCGATGCGGGCAGACAAACTGACGCTGGCCGCGGTGGAGGCGACGCTCACCGGAGAACAGACGCCGGTGGCGGCGGCCCTGCACGCCGATCCCGGCCGGCTGCGGCAGCGCACGGAGCGCCTGGCGGCCAGCGCCGGCGGCCGTGTGGTG
>NZ_JBNHGE010000079.1:0-3077 GCF_059090935.1 Arthrobacter sp. Y3223166
GGCGTCGGCCGGCGGGGTGGCGGAAGGCGCCGCGTGGGCGGGAGGCGCCTTCGCCGCCGTCGTTTCGGTGCCCCGTTCCGGGAGTTGGCGCAGCCCGTAGAGCAACAGCCCGACGGCGACGACGGCCGCCAGGGCGGTGGCGCCTTGCCAGCCGGCCCAGAGCGCGGCGACGGGGAAGAACAAGCCCGAGAACAGCTGGCTGCCCTGAACGCCGGACTGCTTGACCCCGATCCAGCCCGGGCGCTTGGGCGCGGGAACCTGGGTCATGATGATCCGATTCGTGGTCGGGTTGGAAATGGCCTGCGCGGGGCCGGCCAGCAACGCGGCGATCACCAGGACCAGATAGTGGTGGGACAGCGAGGCGACCACCAGTGCCACCGCCGTGCCGGCGAAGATCAGGATCAGCTGGGCGCGGCTGGAAATCCGGTCGCTGAGTTTGCCCAGCCACATGCTGGAGACCGCAGCGCTGGCGAAGATGGCCGTGGCCAGCAGGCCGAATTGGGCCTCGCTGATGCCCAGGTCGTCAATGACCAGCGGGCTGACGGTGCTCAGGCCGTAGTTCAGCAGCGGGCCGACGCCCATGGCGCAGGTCAGGACGAAAAGCAGTGCGCCACTGGGGTGTCTGGACATACTGCTCTCCTCGCTGCCCGGGTCGGGCTCCGTCCAGCAGGCTACTCCCCGCGCCGAACTTCCGGCGGCAGGCTTCGCAGCAGAAGGGTCTCCCGCCGTAACAATGGAGAGTTGGCTCACGTTTGGCGGCGCCGGCTGGACTCGGCCGCCCCAGTGGTGCCAGGACGGACGCGGGAGGGCGCGGGCAGGGGGCTTCCGCACAGCCGGCGGGCAGTCGCGGAGCTACCGGCGGTGACCCGGCACCAACTCAGCCGGGCAGCCCGCGCCTGCGCCCTGCCGGCGGCCTGTCCGACACCTTGCTCTTGCTCGGGCCCTTCCTGCGGCCTGCCGGCCCGCCTGCTTGCCCGGGGGCCTACATCCGGCCCTTCTGCTTGCCGGCGTGTGCCTCCACGAAGGCGCGCCGCGGGTGCTGGGTGGCGCCCATCGACGTGATGTCCCGGCCGCCGAACACCAGCGGGCTCCAGCCTGCCAGCAGGCGCCATTTATGGATCCAGGTGGGCAGCGCCAGTGCGTGGTAGCCCATGGCGGCGTACCAGGCGGGCTTGCCCTTTAGCTCGTAGCCGAAGATCTTCGCGGCGCCCCGGCCGACGCCGTAGGTCGCGACCGTGCCCAGCGATTTGTGCCGGTACTCGGCCGGCGGCCGGCCTTGCACGGCGTTGACCACGTTTTGGGCGAGCAGCTTGGCCTGGCGGACCGCATGCTGGGCGTTCGGCGGGCAGTAGGCCGGCTGCTTCTCCGCTTCCAGATCGGGTACCTGGGCGCAGTCGCCGGCGGCCCATGCGCCGTGCACTACCTGGCCGGCATCTTCGATGACCTGCAGCCGGGCGTTGGCGTTCACGTGTCCCTTCGGGCCGCGCGGCACGTTTGTGTCGTCCAGCACGGGATTGGGCTTCATGCCGGCCGTCCAGATGATGAGACCAGCCGGAATGCGCTCGCCGGTACTGAGCTCGGCCACCGAGTCCTCGCAGGACGGCATGGTGGTGTTCAGCCGCACATCGATGCCGCGCTGGCGCAGCTGGCCCAGGGTCCACTCCGAGAGATTCGGTCCGACCTCGGGGGCAACTCGGTCCAGCGCCTCGACCAGCACCCAGCGCAACTGCGAACGGTCCAGCTCCGGATGCGCGTCCACGGCGAGCTTGGACAGGTCGCTCAACTCGGTCAGGGCCTCGACGCCGGTATACCCTCCGCCGACCACCACGAACGTGAGTGCCCTGGCCCGTTCCTCCGGGTCGCTCGTGCCGGCGGCCAGGGCCACGTTGTCGAGCACCTTGTCACGGCAGTAAACGGCCTCTTCCACGGTCTTGAACCCGATGCCGTGCTGCTCCAGCCCAGGCGTGGGGAAGGTCCTGGTGACCGCACCGACGGCGAAGACCACATGGTCGTAGGCCACCGAAAATTGGTCGCCGCCGAGCTCGAGCAGCCGGGCGTTCTTCGCCTGGACGTCGAGTGAAACCAGCTTGCCGCGGACGATGTCCACCTTCTTCAGCGCGCTGCGGAGGTTGACCGTGACGATCCGCGGTTCGATTTCTCCGCCGCCCACCTCCGGCAGCAGCGGCTGGTACGTCATGTAGGAGTTGGGCTCAACCACCGTGATCCGTGCCGACGACGGTCCCAGCCGCTTGCGGATTCCCCAGGCAGTGTAGAGGCCGACGTAGCCGCCGCCCAGGATGAGTATGTGGGGCGTCGCTGAACTGGTCATGGTCCAGGTTTCCTCCCTGTTTGTCGACAGTGATTCGGTGGTCCTGGTGCATCCTTCGCCGGCAGGTGCGGGGCCGGTCTGCGGCCAGACTAGCACCGCCCCAGACGCAGCTGAACCCTCGGTCGGGCCCCGCTTCCGGCAGGGCCGCATTCGCCGGCCCGCTCCCCCGGCGTGCCCTGCGCGCCCGGCGCACGCGGCTGCCTACAATGTGCTCAGGTGCCCCTATTCGTGGGGCTGTCGTTGGGGAGTAGGAAGCGTGGAGGCGGCTAAGCACACCGTGCACGGGCGGTCGCTCCGCACCTACCGCCGGGCCCGCACCACGCTCTGCGGCGTCATGGTTTTCTGGCTCTGGCTGCTGCTGGGAGCCGCGGCCTTCGTAACCGGCCTGTTTGATTCCCCCGCCAAGGTTTTCCTGGCCATGTATGCCGGCGCCGTTGCCGTGCTGGTCTCCATCCCGGTCGCCTTGCTCGCGGCCATCCTGATGGTACTCAACCGGCCCGAGGCGGGTGGCCGGCGCCGGGCTGGCGAACGGCTTTCGGCCGCGGCACGCGCCGCCGGCCCGGCGATCTCCGCCCTGCCATGGGCGGAGGCCGCAGGTCGTGCCAAGGAGCTGGGCGGCAAGATTGCTCCCGCTTCCCGCAGGATTGGCGCCGCTGCCAAGTCCGGTACGGGGCGGCTGCGCGCCGGTGCCGGACAGTGGCGCGGCGTCGCGGGCCACCGGCCGGGGACACCGCGTGCGCCGCAGCCC
>NZ_JBNHGE010000080.1:0-3034 GCF_059090935.1 Arthrobacter sp. Y3223166
GGCCTCGCTGCCCAGCCACGCCGCGGAGGCGCCGTCGTTCAGCGGCGAGGCGTTGCCGGCCGTGACCGTGCCGCCCTCGGGGCCCTCGCCCGCCGGCCGGAAGACGGTCTTCAGCCCGGCTAGGACGTCAACGGTGCTGGTGGGGCGGATGGACTCGTCGCGGATCAGGTCGGTGCCCGGAACCTTCACCACCATCGAGTCGTATTTGCCAGCGTTCCAGGCCTCGTCGGCGAGGCGGTGCGAGGCGGCGGCGAACTCGTCCTGTCGTTCGCGGCTGATGCCGTGGCGCTCGCGCAGCTGCTCGGTGGCCTCGCCCAGGGAGACGGTCCATTCCCGCGGCATCTTCTTGTTCACCAGGCGCCAGCCCAGGGTGGTGGACGCCAGGGTCATGTCGCCTGCCGGGTAGGGCTTCTCGGTCTTCGGCAGCACCCACGGCGCCCGGCTCATCGACTCGACGCCGCCGATCAGCACCAGGTCGCCTTCGCCGGCGTTGATCTGCCGGGAGGCGATGATGGCGGCGTCCAGGCTGGAGCCGCACAGCCGGTTCACGGTGGTTCCCGGGATCGAGGTGGGCAGGCCGGCCAGCAGCGTGGCCATGCGCGCCACGTTCCGGTTCTCTTCCCCGGCGCCGTTGGCGTTGCCGAAGATCACCTCGTCGATGCGTTCCGGGTCCAGGCCCGGGGCGCGGGAAACTTCCGCCTTGACGACTTCGGCCGCCAGGTCGTCCGGGCGGACGCCGGCCAGCGCACCGCCGAACTTGCCGAAGGGGGTGCGGACGGCGTCATACAGATATGCCTGGTTCATTCGAGGCTCCTTCGCGGCGCACTTCCGGGGTGCGCCTTTGGGTTACAGCAAACGGCCCGGCCCGGCGCTCAGGCCGGACCGGACCGCTCCGTCGACACGGGGGTCCGCGCGGAACATACCGTTTCGGCGGGAACCGTCGCGGGCGCTTCCGTTCCTGCCGAAGTGTTCGCTACACGAACGCATGTACGTTATATGAACTATATCGAGCCCTTGTGATCCTCGTCAAGGCTGGCAAAGACGCCCTTGGCCACCTTGAACGCGACGTTGGCGTCCGGGACGCCGCAGTAGATGGCCGACTGCAGCACGACTTCCTTGATCTCGTCGCGGGTCATGCCGTTGGTCAGCGCCGCCCGGACATGCATGGCGAATTCCTCCCAGTGGCCCTTGGCGATCATGGCGGTGAGCGTGATGGCGCTGCGCGTGGTGCGCGGCAGCCCCTCCCGGGTCCAGATGGTCCCCCAGGCGTAGCGCGTGATCAGTTCCTGGAAGTCCTGGGTGAACTCATCGATCGAGCTGTTCGCGCGGTCCACGTGGGCATCGCCGAGCACCTGCCGGCGCACGGCCATGCCTTCGTCGTACACTTCCTGCTGGGTCTGGGCAGGATCGAAGGTGCGGTTATCGCTCACGGCGTGTACTCCTTGGTTGTTCAGTCATCGGTCCGGCTGCGGTTTCAGGCGGCCAGGAAGAAATCGCGCAGCAGCGCGGCGGTTTCCGCGGGTGCCTCGGCGGGCGCCTGGTGGGCCACGCCGTCGACGACGGCGGAGCTGCCCTTTTGCACGCCGGCGGCCACTGCTTCGGCGAACCCGGGCGGGCACACCTGGTCGAGCGCCCCGGCGACGGCAATCACCGGAGTGGTGATGTCGCCGAGCCGCTCGCGGACGTCGAAGCCGGCCAGGGCCTCGCATGCGTGGGCGTAGGCGAAGCGGTCCGCGTCCTGCAGGGTGTGCAGCAGCCGGGTGGCGCGCTCGGGGTGCTTCTCGATGAAGCCCGGGGCGAACCAGCGCTGCGCCGAGCCGGTGACCATCGTGGGCGTTCCCGCCTGGCGCACGGTGTCCGCGCGTTCCAGCCACGCGGCCGCTTCGCCGATCTTGGCGGCGGAGCAGACCACGCCCAGGCCGGCGAAGCGGTCCGGGTGGTCCAGGCCCAGCTGCAGGGCCAGTTCACCGGCCATCGAGACGCCGGCAAAGTACACCTTGGTGCCGGGGTCGATGTCGCCGGCTTCGCGCAGCTTGTCCAGCATCGCCACGACCGCCTGGCCGAGTTCGGCCATGGTGTACGGTCCGGTCGAGGCCGGGCTGGCCCCGTGGCCGGGCAGGTCCACGCCCACCACCTGGAAGTCCTGCAGGTGCTCCACGGCGTCGGCCCAGAGCGCCTTGGCGCCGGTCCCCAGTCCGGCGCCGGCCAGCAGCACCGGCCTGCCTTTGCCCTCGGACAGGAGGGTGGGGGTGATGTCGGGAACGGTCACGAATGGCTCCATTCTGCGTAGTGGGACGTGATCCGGTCGATCAGGCCGCTGCTTTGGCCGGTATACCCGGCCGGGTCCAGCAGTTCGGCCAGCGCCGTGTCGGAGAGGACGTCGCCGGGCACGGCTTCGCGCAGCAGCTGCGACAGGCTGCCCTGGCCGGCGAGCGACTGGTTGACCAGGCTCTGGACCTTCGCCTTGCCGGCGCCGGGGGTTCCGCCGTCCAGCATCGGCGCCACCGTGGCCATGACGCGTTCGCTGACCACCAGCTCGCCGGTGATCTCCAGGTTCCGGCGCATCTTCTCCGGGCGGACCACCAGGCCCTCGGAGAGTTCGGCCAGCTTGGCGGCTGCCCCGCCGGCGAGCCGGAGCAACTGGCGCAGCGCCTGCCACTCCACGTGCCAGGAGCCGTCCGGCCGCTCGTCGATTGCCCCGGCCGCGGCGGCCTGGACCTGGGCCAGGTGCCCGGGGGCGGCGAGGGCGGCGCTGTGGATCAGCACGGACAGCACCGGATTCTGCTTCTGGGGCATGGCCGAGGAGCCGCCGCGGCCGTCGGCGGCGGGTTCGGAGACCTCGCCCACTTCGGGCCGGCTCAGCAGCAGCACGTCGTTGGCGACCTTGCCGGCGGCCGCCAGCACATCGGCCAGCGCGGCGGCCAGCGCGGTGACCGGCAGCCGGTTGGTCTGCCACGGTGCCAGCGGATCGGCGAGCCCCAGCCGCCCGGCGAGGCGGGCCGCCAAGGCCAACGCACCGCCGTCGTCGTCCTGC
>NZ_JBNHGE010000081.1:0-2450 GCF_059090935.1 Arthrobacter sp. Y3223166
GGGCAGGGCCGCGGCGAAGGCTCGGCCTGGGCGCGGGAATGCTGGCGTCGGCGGTGGCGCTCACGGCGCTGGTCGGCCCGGCACTCACGGCGCGGGGCGATCGCGAGGTGCTGCGCGACGTCGTCGTTCCCCCGGTCAATCTCTACGACTATCCGAGCCCGCTGATGGATTTCCGGAGCTACGTGAAGGACCGGGCCGAGGAGACGCTCTTCACCGTCGCGGGGCTGCCCGAGGGCCAGCGGGTGCGGTTGGCGGCGCTGGATACCTTCGACGGCACGGTCTACAACGTCAACCCCGAAAGCGGGGGCAATTTCAAACCCGTCGGCGACGCCGGTTCGCTCGGCCCGGCGTCCGGCGGCACCGCGCGGCTCGACATCCGGATCGGGGACTACAGCGGCGTCTGGCTTCCCGCGGGCGGGCACATCGAGGGGCTGGCGTTCGAGGGCGAGCGGGCGGCCGAGCTGGGCGGCTCGCTGTTCTACAACGACGACTCCCAGACGGCGCTGACCACCCGGTACCTGCTGGCCGGAGACAGCTACTCGGTGGAGACCACGTTCCCCGGCCGGCTGGAGGACGCCCAGCTGGCACAGTATGACTTCGCCTCCGTCCGGCTGCCGAAACCGGCCAGGGTGCCGGACATCGTCGCGGCCAAGGCGAACGAATTTGTCGGCGAAGCGACGGTGCCGATCGAACAGGTGCGCCAACTGGAACGGAACCTGCACGAGAACGGCTTCTTCAGCAACGGCAAGGAAGACGAAGCGCGCAGCCTCTCCGGCCACCATGCGGGGCGGATGATCCAGTTGCTGGATGCCGACCAGATGATTGGCGACGACGAGCAGTACGCCGTCGCCATGGCGTTGATGGCCCGGCACCTGGGCATCCCGGCCCGGGTGGTGATGGGCTTCTACCCGGATCCGAAGGAAGGCCCGTCCGCCGGGGAAGCAGTTCAGATCAAGGGCGAAGACGTGCACGCCTGGGTGGAGGTGGCGTTTGAGCATGCCGGCTGGGTCGCCTTCGATCCGACGCCGGACGAGGACAACGAGCCGACGCCGCCGCAGCAGGAGCCGAAGTCGACGCCCAAGCCGCAGGTCCTGCAGCCGCCCCCTCCGCCGCAGGAACCGGCCGAGCTTCCGCCGGACACCGCCCCGGAGCCGCAGGACGCCGAGCAGCAGGAGAAATCGTTCTGGGACCAGTGGGGCTGGCTCTTCGCGGCCGTGGGCCTGGCCGCCCTCCCGCTGGCGGTATTGCTGCTGCCGCTGTTGCTGATCGCCTGGCTGAAGCTGCGCCGGCGCAAGCGGCGGGCCAGCGAAGGCCTGCCGAGCCAACGCGTGGGCGGCGGCTGGCGCGAGGTGATGTCCCTGGCCACCGACATGGGAGCGAGCGCCCCCGCCAACGCCACCCGGCGCGAGCACGCGGCCGCGCTGGCAGGGCAGTTCCCGGCCACCGCCGACGGCACCACCCTGCTGGCACACCGGGCCGACGCGGCGATCTTCGGGGCAGCCGAACCGACGGAGATGCAGGTGCAGCAGTACTGGGACCAGGTGGACGACTCGCTGACCAAGATGAAGGACTCGCTGGGTTTCTGGCAACGGCAGCGGGCAAAGTACACGCCGCGCTCGCTGGTTGCCGACGCCAGGAGGCGGCTGGCGCGGCGGCGGACAACGGCCGCCACTAGAATCCGTACAGTAGACTCACAGGCCGGACGGCCGGAACAGGGCGGGAGCAGCACGTGGCAGCAAGACTGAATCTGGTCAGCGCCCCGGTCGGCAAACGGCTGGGGGCATGGCTGATCGACAAGATTCCGCCGGCCGTGCTGATGCTGGCCGCCTACGCTGCCAGCGTGCCGGCCGTGATGGAGGCCGCGGCCTCGGGCAGCGCCTCCGCGGCCGCGGAGTCGCTGGGCGGCCTGTTCCTGTGGATCGGGCTGGCGGGCGTGCTGTCGCTGGCCTACACCATCTGGCTCTGGGGCTGGGAAGCGACTACCGGCAAGACTCCCGGCAACGTGCTGTTGGGCCTGCGGACCGCTAATGAGGACGGCCACCCGGCCGGCTGGGGCGCCATCTTCCTGCGCGGGCTGATCATCGCCGTGGGCGGACTGGTGTTGGCGGTGGGCTCGGTCGTGGTGGTGGTCTCCAACGTCTGGGACCGCAACCACAGGCGGCAGGGCTGGCACGACAAGGTGGCCAAGACACTGGTGCTCGACGTGGCCCAGGGCCGCGATCCGCTGACCACCGGTGGGCTCTACGGGCCGGCGGCCTTCGCCCCGGATGGTACGGACGCCCGCGCCGGCTTTGCCAACGTGGCACCGGACGGACAAGACCCGCGCCGACCCGCCGCTGGGCCGGCTTCGCAGCCCTCCGGGGTCATTGCCGCAATCCCGGGATTCGGCCCGGCAACGGGCGCACCGGCGGCCAAGGCGCCGGCGGCCGGCCCCGGCTCCGACGTGTCGC
>NZ_JBNHGE010000082.1:0-2330 GCF_059090935.1 Arthrobacter sp. Y3223166
CCAAGGCGCCGGCGGCCGGCCCCGGCGCCCCCCTGGCGCCCGCGCCGGCGGCTGACCGCTTGGGCACCCCGGGTGAGCCGCCGTCACCGGTCCCGGCTCCGGCACGGATGGCTGCGGAGGCCGAACCGCACCACCACCCGGACGAAGAATTCGCGGCGACCCGGGTCCGCACGGTGGCCCCGCCGTCGGGCCCCCTCACCATTACCTTCGACGACGGGCGCGATGTGGTACTTGAAACGACGGCCCTGATCGGGCGCAACCCGGCCGCAGGCGCCGGCGAGGACATTGACCAACTGATCGATTTCGCGGACATGGGACGTTCCGTCTCCAAGACCCATCTGCTGCTGCGGGTCGACGGCGGCACCGTCTGGGTGACGGACCGCAACTCCACCAACGGGACCGCGGTGACCGGCGGCGACGGCATCCGCCGTCAGCTGGCCCCCGGGGATCCCGTGGCGGCGCAACCCGGCGCGACCGTCGAATTCGGCGACCGCAGCTTTACCATCGGACGGGCATGAGCACGGCGTCGGGAGGGGAGCCCATCCGGCTCACTGTCGGTGCCGGGTCGGACCGCGGGTTGCGGCGGCAGCTGAACGAGGACGCGTATCTGGCCGACGGGACGCTGTTCGCGGTGGCCGACGGCATGGGCGGGCACGAGGCGGGCGAAGTGGCCAGCCGCATTTGCGTGGAGACGATGCGGGACTACGTGGCCAGCCACGAACTCGGCGCGCACGAACTGGAACAGCTGATCGGCCGGGCGGACGCGCGGATCAGGGCGGCGGCTGCATCGCGGGCGGGCACGACGGTATCCGGGGCCGCGCTGGTCTCCGAACGCGGGGTGCCGTATTGGCTCGTGTTCAACGTCGGCGATTCCCGCACCTACCGGCTCAACCACGGCAAACTTGTCCAGATCAGCGTCGACCACTCCGAAGTGCAGGAACTGCTCGAGGCCGGAGAAATCACCGCCCAGGAGGCCCTGGTGCACCCCCGCCGGCACGTCATTACCCGGGCGCTGGGCACCGGCGAAGACAACCAGCCGGATTTTTGGATGGTGCCCGTGGAACCGGGGGACCGGATCATGATCTGCTCCGACGGGCTGACCTCGGAGGTCAGCGACGACCACATCTACGCCATCCTCACCTCCGTATCCGGTCCCCAGGACGCAGTCGATGCACTGATCCAGGCCGCGCTGCGCTCCGGCGGGCGCGACAACATCACCGTGGTCGTCGTTGATGTAGCCGGTCCCGCAGGCGACGCCGACGACGCCTCGACCGCCCCGCGGCAGGAGGATACGACGACGCTGCCCCGGCTGGATGCTCCGAAACAGGGAGCGGCGGAGGAGGACGCCTGATGGCGGGCATGACGTACAGCCCCGGGCCTTGGCTGGGGCTGGTCAGCGGCGGCACAGCGGTGCTCCTCGAACCCGGCGCTCCCGAGGACCTGGTGCAGCAGTTGTGGCAGGCGCTGGAGTCCGGCGCCACGCTGGAAACGTTGCTCGGAACGGTGGTCTCCGGGTACGGCGCCAACCTGTCGGCCATGCCGCAGTTCGGCATCGTCTCCTGTTCCGGCGGCATCCACGCGGTGCTCCGCGGCGACGTGGTGGTGTCCGCCGACCCGGACGGGCAGGAACTGAGCGGACGCGGCGTCTCGAGCTGGACCGAGGGGCGGCTGCGGGCCGGCAGCGTGGCCATTGCGGCCGGGCCCGACGGCTCCCGGCCCGAAGGCCGGACGGGACGGTGGCTACCGCTGCGCGCCGGGGCGGTACAGCTGGCCGCCCTGCGCATGGGCGCGGCACTCGAGGCCGGACGGGAGCCCCGAGTAGAGGGCGCAGCCGATCCGGCCCGAACGGACCGGACGGCCGGCGTTTCTGCACCTGCACCCGCACCCGCATCGGCGGCCCCTGCACCTGCATCGGCGGCCCCTGCACCCGTACCGGCACCGGCACCCGTACCCGCACCGGCCCCTGCACCCGTACCCGCCCCGGTTCCGGCCGCGCAGCCCGAGCCGGCTCCCGCATCCGCCCCGGTTCCGGCCGCGCAGCCCGAATCGACAGGACCGGAGTCCGCCGGCGCCGGCTGGGCCGAAAGCCTGGACCTGACCAGCCTCTACGTGCCCGACGACGAGTCCGAGGGCGCCGCCGCCGCCGACGAATGGGCGCCCGCAGACGAACCGCGCGCCCAAGCAGGACAGGCCGCCGGCGCCCCCTCGGAACCGAACCCCGCGGCGGCAGACGATGGCCTGGACCAGACAGTAGTCCACGCCGCCGCGCAACGTGCCAACCTGCAACCGCCGCCGCCCCCAGCCGCCGCCGGCGAGGTTCCGGCAGGGGC
>NZ_JBNHGE010000083.1:0-2242 GCF_059090935.1 Arthrobacter sp. Y3223166
CCCCGGCGCCGGTCTCGGCTGCGAAGGCCGGTGCCCCGCCGCCTCCTGCGAGCGCCGCTGCCGAAACGGCACCGGACGTCGACAGCGACAGGCCGGGATGCCCTCCGGCACCCACCCCCGCTCCCTGCAGAACGGGTTCGGGCACCTGAGTTGCCGCAGCTGCGCCGGCCAGGGCCGGCCCCGTCGGGGCACCCCCGCGGGCCCCGACGTCCTCCGGCAGACCGCCGTCGTTGCCCTTTGTAGTACGCGGGCGACGCAGCATCGCGGTGATCCTGGCGCGCAGTTCCCGGGGGCGGAACGGCTTGGTGAGGTAGTCATCCGCGCCGGTCTCCAAGCCCAGCAGCGTGTCCAGTTCTTCGGCGCGCGCGGTGAGCATGATGATGTACGTGTCGCTGAAGCGGCGCACCTGGCGCGCGACCTCGAAGCCATCGATGTCCGGCAGGCCGAGGTCGAGGGTGACGACATCGGGGTTGTGGCGCTTGATGGCGGCAACGCCTTCCATTCCGGAGGAGGCGGTGTGCACCGTAAACCCGGAACTGGACAGGACCGTCGAGATCAACTCCCGGATGTCCAGGTCATCCTCCACAATGACGGCAGTGCGCTGCTCGCTCATCCTTATTCCCCCAACTGACTGACTTCGGTTCATCGTTTCATTACATGGCTATTCGATGATCATAGTCCCAGAAGCTGACAATGTGGCGAAATAATCAGCGGGGAAATGACGGCAGAATGTGCCGCCCTAGAGATGCACGTGCAGCCGCCTCGCCGCCTCGGAAATGGAACCGGTCAGCGACGGGTACACCGTGAACGTGTTGGCGAGATCGTCCACGTGGAGTTTCTGGCTCACCGCCAGCGCGATGGGGAAGATCAGTTCGGAAGCCCGCGGGGCCACCACCACGCCCCCGATGACCGTGCCGGAACCGCGCCGCGCAATGATTTTCACGAAGCCGTCGGAGACGTTCATCATCTTGGCCCGCGCGTTGGTATTGAGCGAGAGTTTGATGATGTCGCCCTGGTACTTTCCCGCGGCGACTTCCTCCTCGGTCACCCCCACGGTGGCGATCTCCGGGCTGGTGAAGATATTGGACGCCACCTGCTTGAGCTTCAGCGGCTTGACGTAGTCGCCCAGCAGGTGGGCCACGGCGATGCGGCCTTGCATCGCGGCCACCGAGGCCAAAGCCAGCACGCCGGTGCAGTCGCCGGCAGCATAGATGTTCGACGCGGTGGTGCGCGAGACGCCGTCCACCTTGATGTGCCCGCCCTCGGTCAGGGCCACCCCGGCCTCTTCGAGCCCGATGCCGGCGGTGTTGGGAACGCCGCCCACGGCCAGCAGACAGTGCGAGCCCTCGACCACCCGGCCGTCGGCCAAGGTGACCAGCACGCCGTCGTCCGTTCGTTCCACGCTGGCGGCGCGGGACTTGGACAGCACGGTCATGCCGCTGCGGGCGAAAACGTCTTCGAGCACCTCGGCGGCGTCGGCGTCTTCGCCCGGCAGCACGCGGTCCCGCGAGGAGACCAGGGTGACCTTGGTGCCCAGCATGCGGTAGGCAGAGGCGAACTCGGCTCCCGTCACGCCCGAACCGACCACGATAAGGTGCTCCGGGATCTCGGTGAGGTTGTACACCTGCGTCCAGTTGAAGATGCGTTCACCGTCCGGCTTGGCCGTGGACAGTTCGCGGGGTGTGGCGCCGGTGGCCACCAGGATGGCATCCGCTGCAATCGTCTCGGTCTTCGTCTCCGTCGACACCGAGATGGTGTTCGGGCCGGAGAGCTTGCCTTCGCCCAGGATGACGCGCACCCCGGCACGCTCCAACCCGTGGTGGATGTCCGCCGACTGGCTCTCGGCCAGCTTCAGCAGGCGGTCGTTGACCGTGCGCAGATCGGCGTAGGCGGCGTTGGAGTCCTCATCGAAGCGGACCCCGAGGTCGTGGGCACTCGCGACCCGCCGCATGGCGTCGGCGGTCGCGATCAGGGTCTTGGACGGCACCACATCGGTCAGCACGGCGGAACCGCCGAGGCCCTTGCGTTCAATGATGGTCACCTTGGCGCCGAGCGAGTTGGCCACCATGGCCGCCTCATACCCGCCGGGGCCCCCGCCCAGGATCGCCAGACGCGGGGCACTGAAATCTATTTGGCTAGTCACGGACTTCATTCTGTCGCATGCCCCGCAACGCCTCAACCTGCCGGCACGGCGTGAAGCAGGCGCCGGCGGCCCGCGCACGGCCGCGGCCCGCGCACGGCC
>NZ_JBNHGE010000084.1:0-2149 GCF_059090935.1 Arthrobacter sp. Y3223166
ACGGCGCACCGCGGGGGCGGGGGCCGTTCCCGGGCGGACCGACCGGGGCGGCGCCGGCCCCGCGGACGCTCCGTAACCTGCCGACCAAGGGGCGGTAACCTGCCGACCAACGGGGGCGCGTGCCTTGGGCGGGTGCCGGCGGCCGGTAACAGAACGCGATGGGGGACGGGCCCGCGGCCCGTCCCCCATCGGAATCCTCGAGGGACCGCTTAGACCATTTCCCGGGTCTTGTCGTAGCGGATGACCGCCTTGGCGGTGGCGCGCTTGGTCAGCACCTGGATCACGCGCGCCACGGTGCCGGACACCACGGCGAAGGCTACCGCCGCCCGCAGGCTGTTCTCCAGGTCATCGTCGCTCTTCGGCGCATCTTTTCCGGTGACCATCTTCCAAACAAGCCCCAGCAACTGGCTGGCTGCCAGGCCCGCGCCGATACTCACCAGTGTGCCCAAGAGCCTCAACACAACACTCATGCCCGCTCCCTTCCGGGGCCGCAGCCCCGTCTCAACTGCTGTTCCGGTTCCCAGCCTACTGCCCGGCACCCGCCCGGGCCGTGTGCCGTCGTGCATTTTCCCCGGGTCTGCGCCCCGAATGCCGCGCCGCCGCGGGCGAGTGTAGACTGGTGCGTGCTGCCAGACAGCATCTAGTGACGACAGGGGAGCGTCCGACCGGCCGGTGCACACCGAGACCGGGAGGGACGCTGAGAGTGCGGATAGACCGCAGACCCTCGAACCTGCTCCGGTTAGTACCGGCGAAGGGAGTCGAGTTCTCGGGGCGCGCCGCGTGGCCGCCCTCCCCTCCTGCAACCAGGAGGATTCCAATGAGTACCGTTTCGAATGCACCCGCCACACCCACTCCTGCCCGGAAGCAGCGTTACGGCTGGCGGGTAGTGGACATCGTCGTGGCCTCGGTGGTCGCCGTGGCCGTCGGCGTCATCTTCTGGGCCTGGTCGGCGGGCTGGCCGCTGATCGAGGGCCTGACCATAGCCTTCCCGCCTTCCGCCGGGCTGTACACCGGCGGCTGGCTGATGGCGGGCGTGCTGGGCGGGCTGATCATCCGCAAGCCCGGCGCCGCCATCTACTGCGAGATGCTGGCCGCGGTTGTCTCCGCGCTGCTGGGCACGAGCTTCGGCATGACCGTCCTGGTCTCCGGCCTGATCCAGGGCCTGGGTGCCGAAGTCGTCTTCCTGCTCTTCCTGTACCGCAGGTTCAACCTGGGCGTGGCGCTGCTGGCCGGCCTGGGCGCAGGCCTGGCGCTGTCCATCAGCGAGAACATCCTCTACAACATGCTCTGGGCCGCCGAGTGGCAGCTGGCGTACGTGGGCTTCGCCGCCTTGTCCGGCGTCGTGATTGCCGGGCTGCTGCCATGGCTGGCGGTCAGGGGCCTGGCGAAGACGGGTGCGCTGTCCTCCTTCGCCGCGGGACGCACGGCAGACGCCTGAGCCGTTTGATGGGAGCGCAGAGTACGACGGCGGCGCCCGGCCCGGTGCCGGTCCTCGCCGAGGGGTGGGGCTGGCGGCATGCCGGCCGCAAGGATCCGGCGGTGCGCGCGGCCAGTTTCAGCATCGCCCCGGGCGAACGGGTACTGCTGCTGGGCGCCTCCGGGGCCGGCAAGTCCACGCTGCTGCACGCCATGGCCGGCGTCCTCGGCGACGAGGGCGAAGGCGAGGAGACCGGCCGGTTGAGCGTGGCGGGGGTGCGCCCCTCCGAGGCCCGCGGCCGGGCCGGCCTCGTGCTGCAGGATCCGGAGAGCCAGCTGGTGCTGGCCCGGGTGGGTGACGAGGTGGCCTTCGGGGCGGAGAACCTGTCGCTGCCGCGCGGGCAGATCTGGGACCGGGTCCGCGAATCCCTGGCCGACGTCGGCCTGGCCGTCCCGCTGGACCATCCCACGTCGGCGCTCTCCGGCGGCCAAAAACAGCGGCTGGCGCTGGCCTCCGTCCTGGCCATGCGGCCGGGGCTGCTGCTGCTGGATGAGCCGACCGCAAACCTGGACCCCGCCGGGGTGCGGGAAGTACGGGACGCCGTGGCCCGGGTGCTGGACCGCACCGGCGCCACCCTGGTGGTGGTCGAGCACCGGGTGGCGGTCTGGGCGGACGTCGTGGACCGCGTGATCGTGCTCGCGGCCGGCGGCGGCGTGCTGGCCGACGGGCCGC
>NZ_JBNHGE010000085.1:0-2059 GCF_059090935.1 Arthrobacter sp. Y3223166
GCAGCCGCCTGCGGCCTGCCCGGCCCCGCCGCGGCCGGCGAAATCACCCGCGGCGGCTTGGCCTACCGCGGCGGCGGCGAGCTGTGCTTCGCCTTCGAGACACCGGCCGAGGACGCGGCGCCCTTCGTCGTGTCCGAAGACGGAGCCACCATCGTGCTCGGCGCCGGCCATGTGCTCAGCAACGAAGGCGTCGTCCGCGCCGGCAACGCCGCGCTGGCCCTGCGCACGCTGGGAGCCACCGAGCGGTTGGTGTGGTACCGGGCGGGACTGGGGGACCTTCCGGTGTCCGGCGAAGCGGTCAACCCCATGAGCCTGCTGCCCGCCTGGGTGCTTCCGGTGTCCCTGTGGCTCATGGCCGTCGGCGTCGCCGCGATGTTCTGGCGCGGACGCCGGCTCGGGCCCCTGGTGTCCGAGCCGTTGCCGGTGGTGGTCCGCTCGGCCGAGACGATCGAGGGCCGTGCCCGGCTGTACCGGAGCGCCAAGGCCGTGAACCACGCCGCCGACAACCTGCGCGCCGCCACCCTGACCCGGCTCGCCGCCCACCTGCGGCTGCCCGCAGGCGCCGCGAGCGCCGACGTCGTCGATGCGGTAGCCCGGGACAGCAGCCGCCCGCGTGCCGAACTGGAGCGCCTCCTGCGCCACGAGGCACCCGGCACCGAAGCCCGGCTGGCGGCCTGGGCGCAAGAACTGCAGCAGCTAGAGAAAGAGGTAACGCACCGATGAGCGATCAGCCAGGACAGCGGCACGCATCCCAGTACGGCGGAGGGCCGGCCGTCGCCACGCCGCCCGCCGACGACGACCGCCTGCGCCAGACCCTGCATGACGTCCGCACCGAAGTGGCGAAGGCAGTGGTGGGCCAGGATGCCACCGTCACCGGGCTGCTGATCGCCCTGCTGTCGCACGGGCATGTGCTGCTGGAGGGAGTGCCCGGCGTCGCCAAGACGCTGCTGGTCCGCTCGCTCTCCGCAGCCTTGAGCCTGGACACCAAGCGGATCCAGTTCACGCCCGACCTGATGCCGGGCGATGTCACGGGCTCCATGATTTACGACACCCACACGGCCGAATTCCGCTTCCGGGAGGGCCCGGTCTTCACGAACATCCTCCTGGCCGACGAAATCAACCGGACGCCGCCGAAGACGCAGGCCTCGCTGCTGGAAGCGATGGAAGAACGCCAGGTGTCGGTGGACGGCACCTCACGGAAGCTGCCCGAACCGTTCATCGTGGCGGCCACGCAGAACCCGGTGGAATACGAGGGCACCTACCCGCTGCCGGAAGCGCAGTTGGACCGCTTCCTGCTGAAGCTCACCATGCACCTGCCCGACCGGGACGCGGAAATCGAAATCATCCGCCGCCACAGCCAGGGCTTCGACCCGCGCGACCTGCAGGCCGCCGGGGTGCGGGCCGCCGCCTCCGCCGAGGACCTGGTGCGGGCCCGGGCCGCCGTGGCCCGCGTGGCGATCGCGCCGGAGGTGGTCGGCTACATTGTGGACCTGGTCCGGGCCACGCGGTCCGCGCCGTCGTTCCAGCTGGGCGTTTCGCCGCGCGGCGCCACCGCCCTGCTCAACACCTCCCGGGCCTGGGCGTGGCTTAACGGCCGCGGTTTTGTCACGCCGGACGACGTCAAGGCGATGGCCCTGCCGGCGCTGCGGCACCGGGTGGGACTGCGGCCGGAGGCGCAAATGGACGGCGTGCAGGCCGACGACGTGCTGCAGAGCATCCTGGCCACCGTGCCGGTCCCCCGCTGAGTGACGCCGTGGCGATCACCGGACGTTTCGTCCTGCTGGCCCTGGCGGGCGTCATCCCGCTGATGCTCTTCCCGCGCCCCGTCACGGCCCTGGTGTGCTGCCTGCTGCTGGCCGCGGCGGTCGGCGTGGACCTGTCGCTGGCGCTGTCGCCGCGCCGCGTCGGGCTGCAGCGGAGGCTGCCGTCGAATGTCCGGCTGGGGGAATCCGTGACGGCCCGGCTGCTGCTGGCCAACCATGGCCGCCGCCGGTTGCGGGCCGTGGTGCGCGACGGCTGGCAGCCCTCGGCCGGCGCCGCCAACCCGGAGCAGCGCGCG
>NZ_JBNHGE010000086.1:0-1931 GCF_059090935.1 Arthrobacter sp. Y3223166
TGGTTAAACGCGGGAAGGCCCCGCCATCGTTGGCGGGGCCTTCCCGTGTTCAAAGAATGTCCGGCGGCGACCTACTCTCCCACACCCTCCCGAGTGCAGTACCATCGGCGCTGTGGGCCTTAGCTTCCGGGTTCGGAATGGGACCGGGCGTTTCCCCCACGCTATGACCGCCGTAACCCTTCGTGCGCGCCCGCCCCGGTGGGGGTTGGCGGCAAACCTGTTGGTTACAAGCTTGTGCTTGGAACTGTATTCAATTGTTTTGTTCCCTTATGCGACAACGGTTGTTGTCTGGGAACCACATAGCGGACGCGTAGCATGTTTTGATCACCCACCCCAGGGGGTGGTGTGGTGTAAGTTGTCGGACTATTAGTACCGGTCAGCTTCACGAGTCTTTCGTCCTCGCTTCCACATCCGGCCTATCAACCCAGTGGTCTGGCTGGGGTCCTCTCCCCCACGAAGGGGATGGAAATCTCATCTTGAAGCCGGCTTCCCGCTTAGATGCTTTCAGCGGTTATCCAATCCGAACGTAGCTAATCAGCGGTGCACTTGGCAGTACAACTGACACACCAGAGGTTCGTCCGTCCCGGTCCTCTCGTACTAAGGACAGACCTTCTCAAATTTCCTGCGCGCGCAGCGGATAGGGACCGAACTGTCTCACGACGTTCTAAACCCAGCTCGCGTACCGCTTTAATGGGCGAACAGCCCAACCCTTGGGACCTACTCCAGCCCCAGGATGCGACGAGCCGACATCGAGGTGCCAAACCATGCCGTCGATATGGACTCTTGGGCAAGATCAGCCTGTTATCCCCGAGGTACCTTTTATCCGTTGAGCGACGGCCATTCCACAATGTGCCGCCGGATCACTAGTCCCGACTTTCGTCCCTGCTCGAGATGTCTCTCTCACAGTCAAGCTCCCTTGTGCACTTACACTCGCCACCTGATTGCCAACCAGGCTGAGGGAACCTTTGGGCGCCTCCGTTACTCTTTAGGAGGCAACCGCCCCAGTTAAACTACCCATCAGGCACTGTCCCTGACCCGGATTACGGGCCGAAGTTAGATGTCCAGAGTGACCAGAGTGGTATTTCAACGATGACTCCACCCGAACTGGCGTCCGGGCTTCACAGTCTCCCACCTATCCTACACAAGCCACACCGAACACCAATACCAAACTATAGTAAAGGTCTCGGGGTCTTTCCGTCCTGCTGCGCGTAACGAGCATCTTTACTCGTAGTGCAATTTCGCCGAGTTTATGGTTGAGACAGCGGGGAAGTCGTTACTCCATTCGTGCAGGTCGGAACTTACCCGACAAGGAATTTCGCTACCTTAGGATGGTTATAGTTACCACCGCCGTTTACTGGGGCTTAAATTCTCCGCTTCGCCCCCGAAGGGGCTAACAGGTCCTCTTAACCTTCCAGCACCGGGCAGGAGTCAGTCCGTATACATCGTCTTGCGACTTCGCACGGACCTGTGTTTTTAGTAAACAGTCGCTTCCCCCTGGTCTCTGCGGCCCTTACCCGCTCCGAAGCGCAAGGCTTCTTCACGGTCCGGGCCCCCCTTCTCCCGAAGTTACGGGGGCATTTTGCCGAGTTCCTTAACCATAATTCTCTCGATCGCCTTGGTATTCTCTACCTGATCACCTGTGTCGGTTTGGGGTACGGGCGGCTAAAACCTCGCGTCGATGCTTTTCTCGGCAGCATAGGATCACCGAATCCCCCCATACGGGGGTCCCGTCAGGTCTCAGGCTTCACGAACGGCGGATTTGCCAACCGTTCACCCTACATCCTTGGACCGGGACTACCATCGCCCGGCTCGGCTACCTTCCTGCGTCACACCTGTTAATACGCTTACCTCCCCGGATCGGGTCCCGCGCGCCCCGCCCATACTGGCCCCGAAGGGCACGGATGAACGGTTTGGGCGGTTAGCATCACCGG
>NZ_JBNHGE010000087.1:0-1834 GCF_059090935.1 Arthrobacter sp. Y3223166
ATCGGCCGCGGGAGCGGCGGGGGATGCCGAACCGGCCGCGGCTGCCAACCGCGGCCCTGCCGCCGTCGCTAGCCCACCGGCCCGATTCGACGGCGGCGACCACGACGGCGGAGAACGCGGCGGCGGCGACCACGATGCCGGCGACCACGACGGGCAGACGCTGATGCGCAGCGACCTGCCCGAGGTTCCGGCCGCACCCGCACCCGAGGCGGCGCCGTCGCCGGCCCCGAGCACCGCCCCCATGGTGCTGGCCCGGATGTGCGGGCTCGGCCACGCCAATCCACCGACCAGTTCGGCGTGTTCCGGATGCGGCGGGCCGTTGGACGGCGAAGCCCGGGAGGTGCAGCGGCCGTCGCTGGGGCACCTGCGGTTGTCCACCGGCGAAGTGGTGGAACTGGACAGGCCCGTGATCGTTGGACGGCAGCCTTCTGCGAACCGGGTGCAGGGCAGGGTGATGCCTCGGCTGGTGCCGGTGCACAGCGCCAGCGGGGACATTTCGCGCTCGCACGTGGAAGTCCGGTTGGAAGGGTGGCACGTCATCCTTGCCGACTTAAAGTCGACCAACGGGGCCTTGCTCCTGCGGGGCCAGCAGGCGCCCCGGCGTCTGGGCCACGGCGAGGCGGTCATGCTGCTGGACGGCGACATCGCGGACCTGGGCGACGGCATCTCCCTGCGCTTTGAGGACCTGCCGTGAGCGTGAAGCGCCCGCCCGCACCGCCGCCCGCCATCGACGGGTACCGCTACGTCAGGCTGCTTGGCTCCGGCGGTTTCTCCGACGTCTATTTGTACGAACAGGATCGGCCCAGGCGCCGGGTTGCGGTCAAGGTACTGCTGTCCGGGCTGAAGACCGAGGACGCCCGACGCCGCTTCGAATCCGAAGCAAACCTCATGGCGCAACTGTCCACGCATCCGTTCATCGTCACGATCTACGAGGCCAATCTCACCGCCGACGGACATTCCTACCTGGCGATGGAATATTGTTCACGTCCCAGCCTGGACGTCCGGTACCGCAACGGTCCGCTGGGGGTGGACGAAGTGCTGGCCCTCGGCATCCAGGTGGCCTCGGCCGTGGAAACCGCGCACCGGGCGGGTATCGCACACCGCGACATCAAACCCGCCAACATCCTGGTCACCGATTACAACCGGCCGGCCCTGACCGACTTCGGCATTTCCTCAAGCACCGACGGCGGAGATGGCGACACCGGCATGTCCATACCGTGGTCGCCGCCGGAAGCCTTCCGGGGCAATGCCGGCAACGGCACCCGCAGCGACATCTGGTCCCTGGGCGCCACGATCTACACGCTGCTGGCCGGCCGGTCCCCGTTCATCCAGCCCGGCGGAAACAACTCCCAGCGGGACCTGATGGACCGGATTGCCCATGCGCCGCTGCCGCCGCTGCGCCGTGCCGACGTGCCCGCATCATTGCAACTGGCCCTGGCGACGGCGATGGCCAAGTCGCCGGGGTCGCGGTTCACCTCCGCCTATGCCTTCGCGCTGTCCCTGCAGCGGGTCCAGGCGGAATTGAACCTCTCGGTGACGCCGTTCGAGGTGCTGGAGGAAGCACGGCCGGCTGAAGCGGACGGCGGCGACGACGGCGAGGCGACGCGCGTCCGCGGGATTGTCTCCATCGACCCGGCCGCCGGCACGGTACCGACGGCGCCGGGTTTCGCCTTTCCCGAACGCACCGGGCGGCTGCCCGGGGACTCGGCGCCGGCAGCAGGCAGCGCTCCCGGGCCGTGGCTGCCCGGCGCCGAGGGACGGCCCCCTGAGCCGGCCCCGGACGGCTCCACCGTGCTGCGGGACTCCGAACGGGATGCAGCGACGGAACCAGACG
>NZ_JBNHGE010000088.1:0-1705 GCF_059090935.1 Arthrobacter sp. Y3223166
GGGGGAACGGTCTTGCCGCCGACCAGGTAGTCCACGCCTTCGACCGCCGGGATCGTGTAGGTGTCCTCTGCGGTGCCGTCCTTATCCGTGAACACCACCGCAGCCGGGGAAACTTTAGGAACGACGGTGGAGGTCAGCGGATCCAGAAGTGTACTGTCGCCTTCCACCCGGGCATAGTTGCCGGCTTTATCACTCGGCATGATCAGGGTGACTCTGTAGTCACCTTCCGGCCACGACAGCGAGTCGATGACGTCGGTCTCGGAGTAACCCGTGAATTCCCCTGGTCCCGAGGAATGCACCTCTTTCATATAGGCGGACTTGTATTTTTGTCCCGGCCCGTAGACCCAAAAGGAGACGGAGCTAATGGGGCCGGCGTCCTTGAGCGTCCATTTGAACCTGATTTTCTCGCCAACGCCCACCGTCTTGGGTGAATCCAGAGACACTGACACCAACGCCGGAGCCGTCACATCGGCATTAGTGCCGGAAACCGTGGAGGTCAGCGGATCCAGAAGTGTACTGTCGCCTTCCACCCGGGCATAGTTGCCGGCTTTATCACTCGGCATAATCAGAGTGACTCTGTAGTCACCTTCCGGCCACGACAGCGAGTCGATGACGTCGGTCTCGGAGTAACCCGTGAATTCCCCTGGTCCCGAGGAATGCACCTCTTTCATATAGGCGGACTTGTATTTTTGTCCCGGCCCGTAGACCCAAAACGAGACGGAGCTAATGGGGCCGGCGTCCTTGAGCGTCCATTTGAACCTGATTTTCTCGCCAACGCCCACCGTCTTGGGTGAATCCAGAGACACGGACACCAACGCCGGAGCCGTCACATCGGCATTAGTGCCGGAAACCGTGGAGGTCAGCGGATCCAGAAGTGCACTGTCGCCTTCCACCCGGGCATAGTTGCCGGCTTTATCACTCGGCATAATCAGGGTGACTCTGTAGTCACCTTCCGGCCACGACAGCGAGTCGATGACGTCGGTCTCGGAGTAACCCGTGAATTCCCCTGGTCCCGAGAGATGCACCTCTTTCATATAGGCGGACTTGTATTTTTGTCCCGGCCCGTAGACCCAAAAGGAGACGGAGCTAATGGGGCCGGCGTCCTTGAGCGTCCATTTGAACCTGATTTTCTCGCCAACGCCCACCGTCTTGGGTGAATCCAGAGACACTGACACCAACGCCGGAGCCGTCACATCGGCGGCAGCCGCTGGGGCAGACCCAGCTAGTCCCAACGACATGGCTAAGGCGATTGAGACAAGTAAGGCTGGGAGCTTCCTAATAAGACTTGCGGCCACTGCAGCTGGTCTCCGCCGCGGAGTCGAACGCGAGAGTCTGCTTTTACGTGCAACGACGGACTGAACCCAATAAACAGAAAGCACCGATATTCCCCCAGCTAGACCACACTAAAGTGCGGCCGTCAAATTGGATGCCGTCCGCTTATTCAGCTCATCCTAGCTGAACAAGCGGTAATGGAGTACGTGCCCACGACGGCGAAAGAGCACTTGCCCTAACTCTGCAAGTGAAACTAAGAACGGCTATCTTTTGCTAAACCCTGTCATGGCCAGCCGCTACCTCGGCGGCCTGATCTATCGGCCGATCTTGGGTGTGGATTTCGAGGTCTTCGACACGGCGGTGTAACCGGTCTTGGTGCCGGTGACCTTTACTTTAATGGTCTTTCCGGCGTCGGATCCGGTCAGCTTGTAGG
>NZ_JBNHGE010000089.1:0-1636 GCF_059090935.1 Arthrobacter sp. Y3223166
CGGCCAGGCTCAGCGGCAGGGCCGGCGGCAACCGCCGGGCCTCCGGCAGGCCGAGGTCACGGGACCCTGCCGCAGCCTCGGCCACCAACCGCTCCACCACTGCGGTGCCCTCCGGCGCTGCCGCTGCCGGTGGTTCTGCCGCCAGCCATTCGTCCACGGTCCGGAAGAGCGGGAAGTGTCCGGCGGCCGGCAGGGTGCTGCAGGCGGACTGGAAGGGCACCGCATCCTGCGTGCCGACGCGCAGGTAGGCCCTGCCCCTCGCGGTCACCGGAATGTCGGCGGCCACGGGCGAATCCAGCAGGTCGCGGGACTCGACCGTGTTCTGCGTCCGCAGCACGATCATGGTGGTGATATTCGCGCGGATGTCCGAGGAGACGGCACCCTGCGGCCGTTGCGTGGCCAGCACCAGGTGGATGCCCAAGGCACGGCCCACGGTGGCCACGCGCATCAGCTCGGGAAGCGCCTGCGGCGCGTCCTCGCCCAGCATCCGGAATTCGTCGACGACGACGACGAGCCGCGGCAGCGTGCCGGGCGGGCAGGCCGCGATGTCCCCGATACCGCGGGCGGCCAGCAGGGCTTCGCGGCGGCGTACCTCCGCCTGCAGCCAGGCCAGCGATCGGCCGACTGCCTCCAGCGTCAGGTCCGTGAGCAGGCCGGCGCAGTGCGGCAGCCGGGCGAGCGGGCCGAGCCCGGAACCGCCCTTGAAGTCGATCAGCAGGAAATTCACCGTGTTCGGGGACCTGGTCAGGGCCAGCGAGAGGACAAGGCTCCGCAGCAGTTCGGACTTGCCGGAGCCGGTGGTGCCGGCGACCAGCAGGTGCGGCCCGTGGACGGCCAGGTCGAGCGCCAGCGGTCCGGCGGCGCCGGCGCCCGGCAGGGCGGTGAGGCCGGGATGGCGGTCCCCGCGGGACCAGCGTTCGGCCAGCGGCTCCCGCGGCAGCATCGACTGCAGGCGGCAGCGCGGCGGCACCGAACCGGTGGCCGGCAGCGTCTCGGAGGGCATGGCCGCGGCGGCCAGCCGGGCAAGGCGGTCCAACGTGGGGGCCTGCACCAGATCCGCCGAGAACACGACGTCTCCGCCGTCTGCGCTCAGGCGGGAGGCCTGTCCGGCCACGATGATCCGGGTCCCGGCGTCGGCCGGACCGCCGAACCAGAGCTGCGCGGCCGGCCGTCCGGAATTCGCCAGGACCCGGGCCGCCTCGCCGCCGCGTCCGGCGACCAGGAGCACGAGGGTGCCGCCGCCGGTGGCGAGCCGCTCCGCCAGCTGTCCGGGCCGGTCCGCCAGCTCCACGCCGGGAAGGAACCGCGCCGACGCGCGAACGGACTCCGGCAACGCGTAGCAGACAACGCGCAGGACGGTTCCCGCCGCCCGTGCGGCCAACTGCAGCAGGGCCGAACGCAGCAGACCGTCCAGCCCGAAAGGTGTTCCCTGGATCCGCAGCGGGGGCTCGGCGAGCAGGTCCACGCACAGCGGAGCATCCCTCGGCGGCGGGGGCGGGACCACCGGCGCCGACGCCGAACCGATGTGTGCCGGCAGGCCGGCCGTCCCCAGCCGCAGCCACACGTGCGCCGGGCGGTCCGGAGGGCCGGGGTCCCCGGCAGGACGCCGGGCCCCCGTCCCGGCCCGCAGCAGGGA
>NZ_JBNHGE010000090.1:0-1481 GCF_059090935.1 Arthrobacter sp. Y3223166
TGGATCGAAGGACTTAACGGCGACTGGCTCATTTCCCGCCAGCGCTTCTTCGGCGTGCCGATCCCGGTCTGGTACCCGCTGGACGCCTCCGGCAACCCCGACTACGACAACCCGGTGGTGCCCTCCGACGAGATGCTGCCGGTGGACCCGGCCGCTGACCCCGCTCCGGGCTACGAGGAGTCGCAGCGCAACCAGCCCGGCGGCTTCATCGGCGACGCCGATGTGTTCGACACCTGGGCCACGTCCTCGCTGTCGCCGCAGATCGTGGGTAAGTGGAGCCGGGACGAGTCGTTCTTCAACAACGTCTTCCCGTTCGACCTGCGCCCGCAGGGCCACGACATCATCCGCACCTGGTTGTTCTCCACCGTGGTGCGCGGCGACTCGCTGAACAGCTGCGCGCCGTGGAAGCACGCGGCGCTCTCCGGCTGGATCCTGGACCCGGACCGCAAGAAGATGTCGAAGTCCAAGGGCAACGTGGTGGTCCCCACGGACGTGCTGGACCAGTTCGGCGCGGACGCGGTGCGCTACTGGGCGGCTTCCGCCAAGCTGGGTGCGGACACCGCCTACGAGGTCGCGCAGATGAAGATCGGCCGCCGCCTGGCCATCAAGCTGCTGAACGCCTCCAAGTTCGTGCTGAACCTGGGTGCCACCGAGGCTTCGGTTCTTGCCGAGGACGACGCCGTGGTTACCAACCCGTTGGACAAGTCGCTGCTGGGTCAGCTGGCCGAGGTGGTGGAGACCGCGACGGCCGCGTTCGAGAAGTACGACCATGCGCGCGCCCTGCAGGTCACTGAGAGCTTCTTCTGGTCCTTCACCGACGACTACGTCGAGCTGATCAAGGACCGCGCCTACGGTGCCGCCGGCGAGGCGGAGCAGGCCTCGGTCCTGGCCACGCTGGCCACCACGCTCGACGCCCTGCTGCGTCTCTTCGCACCGTTCCTGCCCTTCGCCACCGAAGAGGTCTGGAGCTGGTGGCGCGCCGGCTCTGTGCACCGCGCCGAATGGCCGACGATGGCGGGGCTCGCCTCAATTGCGTCCGCCGCCGACACGGGGCTGCTCGGGACGGTCGGTCAGGCGCTGGGCGGCATCCGCAAGGCGAAGTCCGAAGCCAAGGTCAAGCAGCGCACCGAGGTCCTCACCGCGACCATCACCGGATCGGCCGCACAGGTGGCCCAACTTGAGGCAGGGCTCGGCGACCTGAAGGCCGCCGGCAATGCGCGCGAAGTCCTGCTGAGCGAGGCGGAGGGCGAGCTGACCGTCGCGAAGGTCGAGCTGGCGGCCGCCGAGGCACCGGCCGAGTAGCAGGGCCACGGCCGGTCGAGCAGCAGAGGCTTGGCCGGCCTGGTAGCAGAGGCTTGGCCGGGCGGGTAGCTGGGTCAGGGCCTGCCCACTGGCTGGCTCCAGGCCGTTCGGCAGCCGGTTCCGGCCCGTTAACGAGGGGAAGCCCCATCAGCGTTTCGCCGTTGGTGGGGCTTCGACTC
>NZ_JBNHGE010000091.1:0-1376 GCF_059090935.1 Arthrobacter sp. Y3223166
GAGACCGGCGCCGGGGCAGCGGCTGCCGCGGCCGGGGCGGCGAGCCCGGCCGGCGACGGCGTGCTGGAGCACAACGGCATCGTGGTGGACCACCGTGCCCGCACGGTGATCCGGTCCGGGCGCGAGCTGGAACTGACCCGCAGCGAATTCGACCTGCTGTACGCCCTGATGGAAAGCGGCCGGGTGGTGCGGACCAAGGCGGATCTGGTCCGCCGGCTTCGCAACGAGCCCTACAACACCGGCGGCTACATTTCGGACTCCGACGAACGCACGATCGAAGTGCACATGGCCAACCTTCGCCGCAAGCTCGGGGATGACACCAAGTCCCCGCGCTGGATCAAGACAGTGCGCGGGGTTGGCTACAGCCTGGCACCGAAGCGGTGACGCCGCGCGGGCGAGCATTTCCCGCCTGACGGGCGGGCTACTGCAGATGCAGGCTGCGCAGCTGTGACGTCGTCGTCATCCCGCAGGTGCGCAGCTCGTCCAAGAGAGCCGTCGCGGCGTCAAAGAGCCGCCCGTTGACCAGGCCTTCGAGATGTTCCGCCATCTGGCCAAGGCGTCCGGCCCCCACCATGCTGCTGGAGATCTTCAAACTGAGGATCGCGTCCATGGCGTCTTCGGCGTCCCGGGCGAGAATGGCGCTCGAGACCCTTCCAAAGCGGTGTTCCCACAGCCCCACGTAATTGCCGATGAAGCGGCGGCGCATGCTGCCGTCGTGGTCGTCGAGGTCGGTTGCCAGTTTTTCCAGTACTGCCGTTAAGACCAGAGGAATTTCCGGCGAAATGGCCGTCACGAGAACGCCTGGGGACCGGATGCGGAGGACTGCCCGGAAAAGAGCATCGGGCGGCGCCCCTTTCAAACTTGTTGCGACTTCGAACTACTTACATCGTAAGCGACTGCTGGGGCCCGCCGAGGCGTGCAGGCGCAACCTTGGGTAACTCTTGAGCACCAATCTCGATTAAGGGGTGCACGGCCGGGCGGTCCGAACAGGTAACGTGCACGGCGCCGCCGGTATCGGGCAGAGCCTCCGCGCGGACCTGGCGGTCCCCTTAGGCCAAAGCTGAGCAAATCTTCAGCGAAAGCCTCCGCCCCCTTAAGCGGCATCGGTCACAGTGTTGTCTGTGGTTTCAAGCCCCGTGCCCGGGGCCGGAGGCACAGGCTCCATTAGTCCACCATCCGGTGGGAACAGCCCCAGTACCCTGCCCTTGTCCGTCCGGAGGGAGTGCTCCGGACCCGAGGGAGGTGCTGGGGCTGTTTCTGTGCTGTGCTAGCTGCCCAGGCCCGCCCGCCGAAGCGCCTCGGCCATCGCCGTGTCGGCGGAGCCGCCCGGGCCCGGAGTGCGGCCGTCACTGCGTCCGGGCTTGCCGCCGTCGCCG
>NZ_JBNHGE010000092.1:0-1120 GCF_059090935.1 Arthrobacter sp. Y3223166
TTGCCGCCGACCAGGTAGTCCACGCCTTCGACCGCCGGGATCGTGTAGGTGTCCTCTGCGGTGCCGTCCTTATCCGTGAACACCACCGCAGCCGGGGTTACCGGGTACGGGGTGGCCTTGAACGCCGCGGTCCATTCGGTGATGGCGCCGGCGGCGATGACGTAGTCGGCCTGCGCCCGGGCGGTGATCGTCACGGTGCCAGTGCCCTTGTGGGTGCCTGGGGGAACGGTCTTGCCGCCGACCAGGTAATCCACGCCCTCGACCGCCGGGATCGTGTAGGTGTCCTCTGCGGTGCCGTCCTTATCCGTGAACACCACCGCAGCCGGGGTTACCGGTGTGCGTTGGGTCAGGGTAGCAAGTGTTGCCGTGATAGTGCCGGCAGTGCTGGCACCAGCGGGAGTGGCCATGTTGACATAGATGCCGGAACCCGGGTCCTTGTACTGGATGTGCATCGCGGGAAGACCGTTCGTGAACCGTGGGGTCTGCAGATGCACTTCGCCAGCGGCATCGGTGATGGCGTGGGGGCTCCAGCCCGCATGGGCTGCCGTCAACCGCTCGTTGAGGGAAGTGCCCGCATCGCGCCAGGGGCTTTCAGCTGAAGACCCATGCCGTGGTTGGCCGTCACCGAGGCCCCCTTAACGGGCACGCCCTTGCTATCGACGACTTTGATGGTGGCCGAACCCAGAGGCGGCAGGGTGACCGTCCCGACATCAAGTGCGCCGTTAACATCCACGGAATTGGTCATGATGTACATATTGGGCCCGGCGCCATTGCGCGCGTACTGAAAAACCAGCTGGGCCGAAGCCTCACCTGCGGGAATGCTGAACCTGCCCCCGCTGCCCGTCACATGCGCCGGGTTGGAAATTCCATTGGCTGCGTATGCCGCTGCCCCTTCCAGCGGAACGCCAGCGGAATCCACCAGAACACCCGTCACCGAAGAAACGGGCGGCAATGTTGCCGTGATAATGCCGGCAGTGCTGGCACCCGCGGGAGTGGCCATGTTGACATAGATGCCGGAACCCCGGTCCTTGTACTGGATGTGCATCGCGGGAAGACCGTTCGTGAACCGTGGGGTCTGCAGATGCACTTCGCCAGCGGCATCGGTGATGGCGTGGGGGCT
>NZ_JBNHGE010000093.1:0-1088 GCF_059090935.1 Arthrobacter sp. Y3223166
GGCACACTATTGAGTTCTCAAACAACAGGAGCACCCGGCACCAGGACGACCCTCTCAGGCCCTCCATCGCTCCGGAGCAACTTTTCTAACTTACCCGGTCTTCGCGACCTTTGCAAATCGCCGTTCCCGGCAGATTCAGGTTCGAATCCCGATCCTCCAACCACTCCAGGGGCGCGTCTAACGCACCAGATCCTGGTGTATTTTGAAGGGGTTTTGGCCGCCGTTCGTTCTGCTTCAGCAGCAGCGACTCAGAAAACAATACACGCCTTCCGCCCGGCCCGCAAATCAGCCCGATGCACCGCCCGGACACCCCTGGCGGGACCGCGCCGGCGCCCCGAAAACCGCGCCGTTCAGCGGATCCGGCGCCCACACGGCCCTGCCGCCGGCCGGCCGATCCCCGCAGCTGCCACCCCGAACAGCTTGTGCACCCGCTCACAAAATCCACCGAAGGCAGCAGCCCGAAGGCCACCGGCCCCCCGGGCGACCGCGGCCGGCAGCCCGCCGCCCCGGGACTCCCCTGCCCCGGGACTCCCTGCCCCGGCATGCCCTGCCGAAGGAACCCCCAAGCCTTCGGCGCCCGGGCAGCTCCTGGTGCCGGGGCACCGGTGGCCTCCTGATGCTCGGGCGCCGGCACTCCTGATGCTTGGGCGCCGGCGCTCCTGGTGCCGTGGCGCAGGCGCCACGGCACCAGCCGCTCCCGGGCACCAGCCGCTCCCGCCCCCCACTGCACCGGGTGGAGCCTGTGCAGGTTGCACCCACGACCGTCTCCACCGGGCCGGTGCGAGCTCGCCAAGGCACGCACACGACCTCGCCCGGACACCACCGCCAGTCGCCTACCCCGGGATGCGCTTCGCGCGATGGCCGGACAACCACGGCCGGCCACTCAGGGACGCGGCTTCGTGCGACGGCCGGACAACCAACCACGGCCAGGCATCCAGGGACGTGCGGGACGTGGAGGGCCGCCGCGGCCGGCACATCCCCCACCGGTTGGGTGGGGTGGTTGGTGGTTAAACGCGGGAAGGCCCCGCCATCGTTGGCGGGGCCTTCCCGTGTTCAAAGAATGTCCGGCGGCGACCTACTCTCCCACA
>NZ_JBNHGE010000094.1:0-1078 GCF_059090935.1 Arthrobacter sp. Y3223166
GCGGCGGGATCCGGGGCCGGTGCCGCGAGGTCGGCGGGCTGGCCCTCGGCCGGCGATCCGTTGCCGGCGGCGGGCGTGGGAGCATCCCGGGGTTCGCTCACGCAGCATCCTCTCTTCCGCCTGCAGCCGCTGAAGCAGCGGGCGGGCGCACTTGTCACGCGCTAAGCAACAACGGCGCAGGATAGGGGCAATTCTGAGCGAAAGACTACCAGTCCGGTATGGTGTGGCAGCGGATGCCGACGGCAAAAAGGGCAAAAGGCGGTCCGCGGCGGACCACGCGGTCCGGCCGCGCACGGACGGCGGAGAGGGTTCGTTACCATAGGGTTATAAAGCATGACCGATGGCGGGCACCCCGGCCGGCCCTGGAGGCGTGGGCGTCCCTGCGGCCCTTCCCTCCTGCAGCGATCGACGATTGGTATTTTTGTGCGTTTTAAGATTTCAGTGGCCCTGATGGTGATCGGCCTGCTGGCCATCGCGCTGGGCATCGCCCAGCGGACCGTGTGGGCGCCGCCCGAGCGCGCCTCGGCCACCTACACGGCAGCCGATGCAACCGCACCCGTGACCGTCATCGAACCGGAAGTCTTCGGTGTCCACGAAGAAGAAGTGGACGTTTCGGTGGAGGCCGACGGCGAGTTCCTGCTGGCCATCGGCCGAGCGGGCGACGTCGAGGCCTGGGTCGGAGAGGCGGCGCACACCTCCCTGACAGGCATCGAGGACGGGCAACTGCAGGGGACCGTGACCGAGGGCGAGGCCAAGGTGCCGAACCCTGCGGGCTCCGACCTGTGGGTGAGCCAGCAGCAGGCCGAGGGCAGCCTTGAGCACCGGTGGCTGGCCCCGGCCGACGGCGAGTGGTCCATCCTGCTGGCCGCGGACGGCACCGAGCCGGCGCCGACGACGGTGACCGTCACCTGGCCGAACGACACCTCGGTGCCGTGGTCGCTGGCCCTGATGATCATCGGAGCCCTGCTGCTGGTGCTCGGCGTGGCGATGGCCGTGGTGTCCCGCCGCCCGAACCGGCCGGTCCCCGGCGGCGACTCCGACCCCCGGGGCGGCGGCGGCCGGCCGAACGCAGGCGGCC
>NZ_JBNHGE010000095.1:0-978 GCF_059090935.1 Arthrobacter sp. Y3223166
GGACGCCGGCCGCGGCCTTGCCACCGGGGCGGCCTGGGTGCCGGTGGCCGCCGATGCAGGCGCCGCCCGTCCGATCGCCCTGAACGGCGCGGCACTCGAGGAGCTGCGGCGCGGCGGCTGGACCTGCCCGGTGCTGCCCGGGCTCGGCTACCGCCTGCAGAGCGCGGAACAGACGGTCGTGGACGGGCATCCTGCCGTCAGGCTCGAGCTCGGCGACGGCAGCCACCGGGTGACGGTCACCGAGCAACGGCGCGGAGACGGCAGCGCCGGCGGGACGGCCCGGGTGGCTGACCCCGCGCCGCCGGTGAATGCGGCCACGGGCCATCCCGTGACCATGGACGGATTCCGGGAAGTGGCCGGGCTGGACCGCGCGGTGTGGGTGCGCGGCGGCGAGGACTGGACCGTGGTGCTCCACTCCGACGAGGTGACGTACACGTTGTGGTCGGACCTCCCGCTGGCCGAGATGCCGGAGACGGTCAGCCATGTGGTGCTGTCGGAGAACTCCCGCCTGAAGCTGCCGATGCCGTCCCCGGCCGACGATCCGTTCAGCCGGATCGTCCGCGGATTGGGCATGATGGTCAGCCCGCCAAGTGGCTGACCGGCCCGGCGAACGGGTAACCTTCAATCGTGTTTGGAATCAACGGCTCAGAACTGATCATCCTGGCAATTCTTGCCGTGGTGATCCTCGGACCTGAGCGGTTGCCCGAATACGCCGCGCAGTTGGCCAGGTTCGTCAAACAGCTGAAGACCATGGCCGCCGGTGCCAAGGAACAGCTGCGCGAAGAAGTCGGCGACGACATCGTCGACATGGACTGGCGCAAGCTTGATCCGCGGCAATACGACCCTCGGCGGATCATCAAGGAAGCCTTGTTGGACGAGGACGAGGCGCCGCGTCCTGCGCCGGCGGCGCCGGCTGTCGCGGCAGCAGCCGCGACCGCGGCAGGCACGGCCGTGTCAACCGGTTCGCGGGCGCCGGCG
>NZ_JBNHGE010000096.1:0-890 GCF_059090935.1 Arthrobacter sp. Y3223166
CAGCTGCCCGGTCCCCGGCGCGGTGTAGAGGCGGCGGACCCAGACGTCCTCCACGGTGGCCTGTTTCAATACCTTGGTGCGTTGGGCCTGCTCGCGGGCGGTCTTCCACCCCGGCTCGGTCCCGGCCGGCGGCGCCTGCTGCCCGGGCGGGCTGTCTCCGCCGGTGGCTTCCGGTGGTTGCGGGCTTGCCGGCGGTTGCGGCGGGCGGGTGAGGTTGCGGGCGTAACCGGCCGGGACGATGCCGTGCCCGGTCAGCCAGGCCGGTTCGGCCTCGCCCCGGAGCAGGGCACGGTCGGTCATCACCAACTGGATTTCCAGCCGGGCCGGGGCGGCGGTGCTGCGCCCGGTGACGCGTTCGAACACGGTATCGGCCATCAGCTGGCCCCGCGACCGGGGGTCTCCCGTGCTGCGCAGCCGGTCCGCTTCCTTGTGCAGGGCGGCCATCACCGCCACCCCCTGGACCACCGGCAGCAGGGTCCGGACCGAGACCATCGTGTCCGGTTCGGGCCGGGAGGACACATGCCGGTCCGCTTCGGCCTTCGCCGCCCGGTCCACCACCGAGCGGGGATCGAGCCGGTAGGCCAGGCGTTTGGCTTCGACCCGCAGCGCCCGGTTCCCGAGCCCGGGCAATCGCTCCCGGTTCCCGGCCAGTTCCCGGTCCACCCGGGCCCGGTGCTCCGGGGACAGGCAGCCGGTCTCCTGGGCCAGGATCTCGGCCCGGTATTCGTTCAGGTCCCCCGCGGCGAGGGCGGCCAGGGTGTGCGGCATCTGTGTGACCAGGGTCCGGGACAGGTTCAGCAGGACCGCGGCACGGTGCGGGGACTCGCGCCGGGCCAACCCGATCTGGGCGGCCACCCCGGCGCCCTGCCGGTCTTTCGGGATCCCGGCGC
>NZ_JBNHGE010000097.1:0-671 GCF_059090935.1 Arthrobacter sp. Y3223166
GAGGTCTTCGACACGGCGGTGTAACCGGTCTTGGTGCCGGTGACCTTTACTTTAATGGTCTTTCCGGCGTCGGATCCGGTCAGCTTGTAGGTCTTGGAAGTGGCGCCCTTGATGGCCGTGCCCGAGCGGTACCACTGGTACTGAGCGTGGTTCCGGAGGTCCAGGTCCCGGTTGTCGCGCTCAGGGTCTTGCCGACCTTCGCAGTACCGCTGATCGCCGGGGTCTTGCTGGTGAGCGTGCCCTTGGCGATCTTGCCTGTTGATTTCGAGGTCTTCGACACGGCGGTGTAACCGGTCTTGGTGCCGGTGACCTTTACTTTAATGGTCTTTCCGGCGTCGGATCCGGTCAGCTTGTAGGTCTTGGCAGTGGCGCCCTTGATGGCTGCGCCCGAACGGTACCACTGGTACTTCAACGTGGTTCCGGAGGTCCAGGTCCCGGTTGTCGCGGTCAGGGTCTTCCCGACCTTCGCCATACCAGAGACGATCGGCGTGGCGGTCTGCAGCGGGGTGACCTTGAAATTGGCCGTCCAGGACGTCCTGGCGCCGGGAGCAAGGACGTAGTCGGTTTGCACCCTGGCGGTGATCGTCACGGTGCCAGTGCCCTTGTGGGTGCCCGGGGGAACGGTCTTGCCGCCGACCAGGTAGTCCACGCCTTCGACCGCCGGGATCGTG
>NZ_JBNHGE010000098.1:0-478 GCF_059090935.1 Arthrobacter sp. Y3223166
CCATCAAGGTCACCGGGGCTCCCGCCGATACCGCGGGGCCCGTGCTTGCCGAGTCAACGGTGACGCCCTCGTCGCTTAATCTTGAGAGCGGTTCAGGGACGGTAAAGGTCACCGTCCGTCTGACCGACGCCACTGGTGCGAACACTCCCGTGGCGAGCCTCAGCCACGAAGCCACCGGCCAAAGCCACGGCTTTGGATCCATGACGCTGGTCTCGGGGACCGTCAAGGACGGCACTTGGGAACGGACCATGACCATTCCCCAGGGGTCTGCCGCGGGCGATTGGGAGGCGGTGCTCTACCCGCTGCGTGACAGTCTCGGCAACTCCTCCAGCGGCTTTCAAACGCTGGCCACCATCAAGGTCACGACGACTAACAAGGTGTCCCCGGCTGGGGTGACGTTCTTGGATAAGGACGGCACCGCAGAGGACACCTACACGATCCCGGCCGTTGAGGGCGTGGATTACCTGGTCGGCGGCAA
>NZ_JBNHGE010000099.1:0-424 GCF_059090935.1 Arthrobacter sp. Y3223166
CCGTCACGAGGCGGCCGCCCGGGTGATCCGGCGGCCCAGCGTGCGGCCGGCGTGCAGCCCGGCGACGGCGGCGGCCAGGCCCGCGGGCAGGGACAGGCCCAGATACAGCAGCCAGTCGGCGTGGCGGCCCTGCGCCGCCAACTGGTCGACGGCCAGCGCAACGGCGGAGAATGTCGTGAAGGAGGCGAGCAGCCCCGGGCCCAGCGCGGCGCGGAGCCAGAACGCGGTGCCGGGACGTTCGGTCCAGAGCGCCGTGAGGACGCCCAGCAGCAGGCTGCCGGCCACGTTGATGGCCAGCGTGGTCCACGGGATGGAGCCGTCTTCGGGGAAGGCAACGCCCAGCAGGTAGCGCGCCTCGGCGCCCACGAAGCCGCCGACGGCGACGGCGGCCCAGGCGCCCGGGCCCGGCAGTGCGGACGGCGCC
>NZ_JBNHGE010000100.1:0-403 GCF_059090935.1 Arthrobacter sp. Y3223166
CGGCGCCGGGAACAACGCGGGCTTCGTAGCCGGCCAGGGCCTCGGGCGGCAGGCCGGCGCCTTTGCGGGCGATGGCGGTGGCGCGGGGCAGGTCGAGGTCGCCGTTGTCGAGGGCGGCGAGGGTGGCGGGCAGGCAGGTGGTGATCTGGTGTGCGTCGGCCAGTTCGGCGGCCGCGCGTTGGCGGGGCACGGCCAGGATGGGTGCGAGCTCGGCGGCGGCGTGCCGGCAGATCCCGTCCGGTGCCCCGGCGTCGGGCCCGGTTGCCGGGCGGAGCACGGCCAGGCGGTGCAGGGCCCGCAGCCTGCGGGACTGGGTCCAGGCCTCGTGTTTGCGCACCGCCTGGAGGTAGTCGAGGGTCGACCAGTCGTCCAGGGCCGCGGGGTCGGTGCCGGCGAGCAGGCC
>NZ_JBNHGE010000101.1:0-267 GCF_059090935.1 Arthrobacter sp. Y3223166
CGGCGGTCGAAGGCGTGGACTACCTGGTCGGCGGCAAGACCGTTCCCCCGGGCACCCACAAGGGCACTGGCACCGTGACGATCACCGCCAGGGTGCAGGCCGACTACGTCATCGCCGCCGGCGCCGTCACCGAATGGACCGCGGCGTTCAAGGCCACCCCTTACCCGGTGACCCCGGCTGCGGTGGTGTTCACGGATAAGGACGGCACCGCAGAGGACACCTACACGATCCCGGCGGTCGAAGGCGTGGACTACCTGGTCGGCGGCA
>NZ_JBNHGE010000102.1:0-240 GCF_059090935.1 Arthrobacter sp. Y3223166
CCGATACCGCGGGGCCCGTGCTTGCCGAGTCAACGGTGACGCCCTCGTCGCTTAATCTTGAGAGCGGTTCAGGAACGGTAAAGGTCACCGTCCGTCTGACCGACGCCACTGGTGCGAACACTCCCGTGGTGAGCCTCAGCCATGAAGCCACCGGCCAAAGCCACGGCTTTGGATCCATGACGCTGGTCTCGGGGACCGTCAAGGACGGCACTTGGGAACGGACCATGACCATTCCCCAGG
>NZ_JBNHGE010000103.1:0-237 GCF_059090935.1 Arthrobacter sp. Y3223166
CGGCGGCAAGACCGTTCCCCCGGGCACCCACAAGGGCACTGGCACCGTGACGATCACCGCCAGGGTGCAAACCGACTACGTCCTTGCTCCCGGCGCCCAGACCGAGTGGACCGCGACGTTCAGTGGCAGTTTCACCGTGCCCGATACCGCGGGGCCCGTGCTTGCCGAGTCAACGGTGACGCCCTCGTCGCTTAATCTTGAGAGCGGTTCAGGAACGGTAAAGGTCACCGTCCGTCT